>QMMB01000018.1 GCA_003647035.1 Deltaproteobacteria bacterium
CTTCGACGGATTCGCCTTCGACCGGTTCGCCTTCGACCGGTTCGCCTTCGGCCGGCAGGCTTTGGACCGCATCGTCGTCGGATGGAGGCTCTTCGGCGGCGAGCTCTGACGGCTCCTCGGCCGCCTTTTGGACCACCGGCGTTGATGCCGCAGGCACTGCAGCGACAGGCTCGAGCTTGCCGAGGAGATCCTTCAGCAACGAATCGCCGAACCTGTCGAACGCAAGAAACGCAACGACCGAGAAAAACACGAGACCGGCCACGATCACCGCCCACTCGCCGAGCGAAATTCGCTTGTCTGGTTCGGCCTCTGCGACGGCAGCCGGAGGTGGCACCGAGGGCACAGAAACCAAATCGTCCGGTTCCGGTAGCAGGCCCGAATACGAGCCGAGCTGGGGAGACGACTGGAATACGCCCGCCGGGCCGAGCGGCGCAGGCGGTTGCGACATCTCCCCAAGCGAGTCGCGCGAGCCGCTCTCGGGCTGCAGCGCATCGGCAAGCGGCGCAAAGTCTACGGGCGCGTTCTGCGGCACGACGCCTGCCGGGGCAAGCGGGGGTGAAGGCGGTGAAGACACGACGGCCGGCATCTCCGACTCGGTAGTTGAGGTGCGCGAATCGACGAACGGAGGCATCGATGAGAACGATGACCGCGAGGGCGGGCCCGAGTGCCGACGCTCGTGCAACAAGGCCATGAGCTCTGGAACCGTCGCGAGCGGACGCCACTCGTCAAAACCTTCGCGCCAAACCAGCGTGTACTCGCTCACCGCACTCGCATCGATCTTGTGTGCCATCTCCTCGAGGCGAATGGGGCCGACGGGAACGTCGTTGATCGAAACGTGCCACTCGGGAACCTCCGCGGTGCCAGCCGTCGGAGCGACGGGAACCGGGAGCGCCAAGCCGGGGTGGTGTCCCGGGAGCGCAGCGCTTGCGGCCGCGGGAGCCGACGACAACCTGCGCGATGCCGAGGACGTGGGACGCGGCGGCATCGACGAACTACGTCGGCGAATCGGCGAAGACTGTCGGCGGGCACGTGCGGTGGGCGCCTCATGCCCGAACGGCGAGACGGGCTCGGACTTGCGCGTGACCTCATCGAAACCGTACGCAGCCCCGGCCGGAACGGTCACGTCGGGATCGCCTTTGCGCCCGTCGATGAGGATCTTGTGGTTACACTTGCGGCACGGAAAGCGCACGACGCGACCCCGGACTTTCTCGTCCGAGATCTTGTACTTGGCGTGACAGCTATCGCACTCGAATCTCATCGACTTCACTGCTTGTGGGCAAGCAAACTCACTTGCGTCATTTCCAGCTTGGCATCGACAGAATCGTAGCGCGAATTGGTGTACTTATTCAATAAGAACGCAAAATTTTCACATGCCTGAAAGCACGTAGTATCGCGCCTCCATTTCGTCATAGAGCAGCACGAGCTGGTTCTCACCTATCCGACGGCTCCAGCGCTGGTCCTCTTCATCGTAGGCGATGCGGAAGCTCGCAGCGTAGCGGTAGGCGATCATCACACGGTCCATTTCCCTAGTGATCGTGCGGTATTTGATTTCGTAGCGGACGTCTGTGACGCGCTCCCGCCAACGGCCGAGTTTCTTTCGTAGCTCCCGGTAGTCGAGATCGTCATCACCCGAAGGGGTGCCATTGTCGTCCAGGTACTGCGGGTGGGCCATCGCGAGGAGAGCGCCCACATCCCGTGCCTCGACGGATTTTCGGTAATTCTCCATGAACGTGATGACCCCCCGATTCGCGGCGGTGTCCGCCACGGTCGTGTTGGGGATGTTCTTCTGACAGCCCACGGCAGCGATGAGCGACGCACACAACGTCACGGTGGTTAGGGCTCTACGCATACAGCACATCACAGGATCAACGCTCCTCTTCGCCACGGCATTCCCGATTATCCATCAGCGACTACTGAATCCCATAATCTTTGATCTTGTAAAGGAGAGCGCGGTGGCTGATCTCGAGGAGCTTCGAGGCGGCCGTCCGGTTGCCTCCAGTCTTCTCGAGTGCCCGCCGAATGAGGGTTTCCTCCATGAATCGGGCGGTTTTCTTGATGGAGAGCTCCCCGGTCGAGAGGCTGGCCGCGATGGGATCGGCCGGCTCGCGCATCCGATCGGGCAGATCGGCCACCGTGAGGACATCCCCCTCCGCCAGGACAACGGCGCGCTCGATAGTGTTCTCCAGCTCGCGCACGTTTCCCGGCCACGGATAGTTGAGCAACAGCTTGCGGACGTGGGGGTCGAGCCCGCGGATCTGGGTGCCAAGCCGTCCGTTGTTGCGTTCGATGAAGTGCTCCACGAGCAGCATGATGTCGTCGCGTCGGTCGCGCAGTGGTGGGACGTTGAGCTGCAAGACATTCAGTCGATAGTAGAGGTCCTCGCGGAAGCGCTTCTCCTCCACCTCGCGTCGCAAGTTCCGCACGGTCGCGGCGACCACACGCACGTCTATCTCGTGGTCACGCGTTGCACCGAGAGGCCGAATGCGCCCCTCCTGCAAGACGCGCAGCAACTTCACTTGCAACGTCAACGGCAACTCGCCGATCTCGTCGAGGAAGAGCGTGCCTTGATCGGCCTCGGCAAAGAGGCCCTTCTTGTCGGCGTGTGCGTCCGTGAACGCACCTTTTTTGTGGCCGAAAAGCTCACTTTCGAGAAGCGTCTCTGGAATCGCGCCACAATTGATTGGGACAAATGCTTTGTTCTTGCGCGAGCTCCCCTCGTGAAGCGCGCGTGCGACGAGCTCCTTACCCGTGCCGCTCTCCCCCTGAATCAAGACCGTCGTTTTGTAATCCGCAACCTTGTCGATGATGGAGAAGACCTTGTGGATCGCGTCGCTCTTGCCGAGGATGCCATGGACGGTCTGCTCCTTGCGCATGGCTTCCTTGAGAGCGCGGTTCTCGCGGCGAAGCGATTCGCGTTCCTCGGCTTTGGTGAGCGCGAGCAGCACTTCGTCTTGTTTGAAAGGCTTCGAGATGTAGTCGTAGGCGCCCACCTTCATCGCTTCGATCGCCAGGTCCACAGAGCCGTAGGCGCTCATCAAGATCACCGTCGCCAGCGACGAGCGTGCTTGGACCTCGGCGCAAAGCTCGAGGCCGCTCATGCCGCTCATTCGAACGTCGGCTAGCACGAAGTCGGGGTCGAACCGCTCGAGCTGTTCGAGCGCGCTCTCGGCGCTTTCGGCAGTCTCGACCTCGTAGTTGTGCTTCTTGAGCAGCGTGCGGAGCACGACCCGTATGTTTTCTTCGTCGTCTACGACCAGGACACGGCGCATGGAATTAACCCTATACTTTCTGCATAGCAGATGGCCAGGTCCGAAAAAAATTTCATGATCCTGGGCTCATAGAACGAGGCCTGCTGTAAAGTTCTCGCTTGATTGGCCTTAATGCGCCCTAGTGGGTATGATTTCGCTGTCGGGTAGGGGGAGAAGACATGAAGATCCGCTTTGCTTTTTTACTGGTGATGGTGGGGTTCATCGCGACCGTGAGCAGTTGTACGCAACGGTCGTTGAATGCGCTCAATCCGTGCACGATCAACGGCGTCGTCCAGAACGTGCCGGTCAACCCGCAGCGCGCGCTGGACCTGTTGATCGTCATCGATGACTCGCCTTCGATGCGCGACGAACAGGAGAAGCTCCAAGAGCAGGTGCCTCGGCTCGTGAACCTGTTGCTCACAGGTGGTGAAGCGGACCCCGGCGCGGTGGGTACGTTCCCCGCGATTGAAAGCCTGCACGTCGCCATCATCACGCCCGACCTTGGACACTCGACCGTGCCCGCGCACAACTTCACCGCCGGCTCCGGCGACGCGTTCGACTTCAACCCAACCTCGGCGTGCATGCGCAACAACGGCAGCGGCAAAGCCGGCTTCATGCAAGTAGAAGGCCTCAGCGGCACGCCACGCGAGCTTTGCACAGCAGTGACGCCGCCCGAAGGAACGCTGTACCTCAACCACCCGGAACCCGGTTTCACCGCGGCGGACCTGGTCAGCGACGTTGAGTGTGTAACCGGGCAGGACGACGGCTGTGGCTTCGAGCAGCAGCTCGAGAGCATCGTCGCTTCGGATCGCAACACGGCCAACGGTGGGTTCTACCGCGATGGCGCGTTGCTGGCGGTCATTCTAATCACCGACGAGGACGATTGCTCGACGACAGACCCGCGCGTCTTCGATGTCGAGCCGCGCGAAAGCAATCCATTCCAAGGGCCGTTTACTTCGTCGGACGAGCTCCAGTTCAACCTTCGTTGCTGGGCGCATCGTGACGTGCTTCGCTCGGTGGAGGACTACGTAAGTGGGATCGCTGCACTCAAGGCAGACCCGAGCCAGGTCGTGTTCGCCGCCATCACCGGCATTCCCGAGGATAGCGGGCTCGATCGCGAGAACTTCAACAGCGACGAGGAGCGGTACGCACACATTCTCGACGAAGAAGAGACGCCAGCAATGGCGGAGGTCCCCGATCCCGCCACTGCCGACACGCAGGGTCAGCAGCTCAGGCCCGCATGCACCGCGACCGACGGCTCGGGCTCGGCGGCTCCGGGTCGCCGAATCGTGGAAACGATGAAGGGCCTCGCTGGCGGCAACACCGGCGTGGGCACCGTGGTCGAGTCGATTTGCGCCGCAGACTACGCGCCAGCCCTCAACGCAATCGTCGACCGCATCGCCGCGGCGCTCCGCCAACTCTGCCTGCCGCGCCCGCTCAACCGCAACTCCATCGACATGGTGGGTTGTGAGGTGCGCGAGGTGCAGCCCGAGGGTGGAACCTGCGCGGAGGCAGCGAGCCGCGGCCGCGAGCCAGATCCCGTCGGCACCGAAGACGGACGCGAAGTGTGCCGTGTTACCCAGCTTCCGAGCGACCCTGTGGCGGGTGTGCCCTCGGGTCTCGGCTGGTTCTACGACGACTTCACACCGGAAACGGTTTCCGCCTGTACGTTCAATCCCGAACAGCAGCGCGTGAGCTTCACCGAAGGCGCAGCTCCCATCACGGGCGCACGCATTCGCTTCGAGTGCCTGCAGGCGGCACCTCCGACCACCGAAGACATCGGCTGGCCGTGCAACGACGCCGACGGCGCCGACACGATCTGCAACCCCCAACCGGAAAACTGCCTCGATGGGGAATCACTCGACGACTGCGAGACGCGCATCCTCAAGGAGCGCTACGACCGCGACGACCTGAAGCTCACCTGCGACGGCGAAACCAACACCTGCCAGCTGGAGTGCGAAAGCAACGTCCAGTGCCCAGGCGGCTTCGCCTGCTACGACGCCAGCGGGGACGGCAACAGCTACTGCGTAAACCCAACCTGCTCCCTCAACTAGGTTTCTGGATCAAACACTAGTCGCCAGTCAGTGCCAGGGTCAGTCGACTGCGGGTTTGAAGAGGCGGAGGAAGGCTACGAGGTCGAGGGCGCTTCCGGTGAACTTTACGTCGCCGGAAGCGAACGCCTTGATCGGGTTGCGGAGGCCGAGAACGAGCTCGCGCCACACGAATGAGTCAGCGGTGATGGTGAGGTCCGGGTTGTCCGGGAAGCCCTCTTGGAACTCGGCTACGCCGCGACGAATGTGGATGCCGTAGCTTTCGTCTACGTCGGGGAAGCGGAAACCGACGAGCATGTCTTTATCCGCGCTCCTCTCGTAGACGAGGTTCGCCGGCATCGCGGCCACGAAGCGGCCGATGGGCACACTGCTGACGAACGAAAGTGCGTTCTCCGGCCTGGTCTGGTCGCGAATCTCCACTTTGCCTTCGAGCTCGAGCGCCTGCGTGAGGTAGTAGTTGCGTGCGTTGGCATTGACCTGGCGCCGACCGAGCGCGCGAAGAGCGTCGGCCTTGATCTGCTTCGCCTCGGTTGACTGCCGGTCGAGCTCGATCGAGTGCGTCGCGAGCTCGGCTGCCCATTCGTATTGCTCGTCCGCAAGGGCTTCACCGGCAGCGCGTTGCAAACCCTCTACGCCGCCGGCGAGGGACGCCATTGCGGCAGCTCGCTCGCCCGGACTCGCAGGTTCCAGCTTGGCCGCATCTCCGTCGAACCATCCGAGGTAGCCGCTGAAGATCCCGCGAACCGACCACTCGACCTTCCCGTAGTACTCCTGCAGAAACGGGTGCTCCGCGAGGTGCGGCGGAAGCTTCACGACTTCGACGAGCTCGTCTGGGGTAAGCCCCTGGTTGATGCCGCGAATCGTCTGATCATGTACGAACTGAATGGCATCGCGATACGCCGTGAGCGTTTCGTACACCTCTTCTTGCCCCGAAATCGAACGCGTGTGACTCGGAACGAGATACGCCGGTCGCAAAGCGCGCATCTTGTCGATGCTGTACGCCCAAGCGAGAACATCACGGTAAAGCGTCCCGCGAATGGAATAGAGGTTCGGGAACGCCTTGTAGATGTTGTCGCCGGGCAACAAGACGCCACGCTCTGGAAGCCACACGAAGAGCTGGTCGTTCGTCTCCCCGGGGGCGTGCACCAAGTGAACCTTCACGCCGCAGATCTCCGTTTCGAGCTCGTCCGAGAAAGTCTTGTTCGGACGAATGAGCCCAAGGGTCATGTTGGGATCGAGCGTTTCGACGAACGGTCCGAGCCCGACGTTCTCCATCTGATCAGGACCCAAATCGCGAAGATGGCTCCCAAACATGCACCCGCTTCGCCTGCGGAGCACCGGCCGAAGAACGTTGGCCATGCGGTTGATGTAGTAGTTCGTCGTGTCGTGCGCGTAGACGTCGATCTTGCCGTCCGGCGCAAAGGCCAGCCCGCCCATCACGTGGTCGGCATGGTTGTGGGTATAGATCAGCGCCTCGATGGACTTCTGCGTGATCTTGTCGAACTCTGCCTTCACTTCCTTGGCGGTTTCCATCGAGCCCATCACGTCGACGATGAACACGCACTCATCGCCTTCGACCATGATCGAGTTCGCGATCCCAAAGCCGACAGCCTGGTAGACGCCGTCGGTGACGGTGTAGACCTTCCGCTGAAACTCGACGCTCTGGAGTTCGAGGGCGGCGTTCACGTCCCTGTCGACGGCGACCGACTCCGATTCGACCTTCTGCGACTGTTGACAAGCGACGAGCAAGCACGTCGAGACCACCGCAATTATTCGGAACAGCATGCGCCATGGTGCCATGGATTGTGCTAGATCGTGGCCGCTCCCGCCATGAATGACACGAAACGAGTGGATCCCTCCCAAGCGCTGCGCTTAGCGATGCAGGCACTCGGAGGCCGGATCTCGATTCCGCTGTCCTTGATACGGGCTCGCCTGGCGGAGATGTCCGAGAAGGTCTCGCTGCGGGTCGAGCCGGTGAGCCCCGGTCTCCGAATCCAAGGGGAGGCGCACGCGCTCGGCGCACCGATCAGGTTCGCGGCGCGACTCGACGCCGACGGCGTTCACATCGAAGGCGAACAGCGCACGATCCGCATCCGCCTAAGCGAGGTAGAGCTCTCGACTAGCGAAGACGCGCCCGGTCCGCTCGCCGACGCGATTCGCAACGGGATGATCGACACCGACAACCCCGCAACACTCATCGGAAACATGATCTCGTTACCCGACATGATCGTCGAGGCACAAGGGCAGGACGTCGTGATCGACTTGATGCGGGTCCCAGCGATTCAGCGAGACGAGATGCTGCGCACGGCGGTCGCGGCGGCAACGAGCTACGTTTGCGTCAAGGGTATTCGTGTTTCCGACGACGCGATCGAGCTTCAACTCGGACTGTTGCCAGGTGGACCCAAGGAAGCCGCGCTCAGCACCGCGCGCGCAGTACTGACTCCTGCAGTTCGTTTCCTCTGGCCGGAAGGAAGAGGGCGATGAGCAGCGCCAAACGATGGAACCCGCTCGGCGGGGCCTCTTTCGCGTCGCGCGAGCAGGAGTTTCACGAGATCGCGATCCGCGGCGTCGACGGCTACGACAATTTCGGCGACCCAAGCTACCTCGAAGGGCTCCGGCGGCTGCTCTACTCCTACGACCACGAGGCGCGCCTGCATCGGGTGGGCAAGCTGACCGCCGTCTATCAAACCGTAGGCCTACTCGCGAGCAGGCTGCACACCGAACGGTGGTTCGAGATGCAGCCCGATTCGGCTAAGATCGCGATCGAACGCCCCATCATCATCACCGGCATGGTGCGCACCGGAAGCACCGCCCTTCACTACCTGATGGGTTCGAACCCGGACATGCAGTGCCTCCAGTATTGGCTCGCTTTGCATCCACAACCTCGCCCTCCTCGCGCGATGTGGGAGGCCGCGACCGACTTCCAACACGGACGCATCGAGCTCGACATGATGTATCGGGCGGGCAAGAGCATGCTCGAATCGATTCATCACATGACCGTCGACGGGCCGGATGAGTCGGGCCGCGTACTCGGGCAAAACTTCAGCGACGACCGCTTCGAGGTGGTGTCGACGGTGCCGACCTACTCCGAATGGTACATGAACACCGTCCATCGCGAGACCTACGCGCGACATAAGCGGGTGATGCAGTTGATCGGATCATACGAGCCCGACAAGCGCTGGCTCCTCAAGTACCCGGTTCACATGCGAAACCTCGATGCACTCCTGGACGCGTATCCGGACGCGTGTGTCATCTGGACGCACCGCGACCCTGCGGATGTATTGCCGTCCTACGTCAGCCTCTGCGCACATTTTCGGTCCCTTTTCGAGCGGGAGCCAGACCGGCCTCGAATCGCGCTCGAGCAGAAGGAAGCGTGGGCGCGGGCTGTGGAGAACGGGATGCGGCTTCGAAAGGGGCGCGAGCATCAGTTCCACGACATCTACTTCAACGACTTCATGGCCGACCCCATCGGGGAAGTGGCCAAAGCGTACGAGCATTTCGATCAGCCTTTTTCGGAGCCGGCCAAGGTGGCACTCGGCGCGTGGCGAGAAGCACACAAGCCGGGCGAGTTCGGGACTCACAACTACATCCGCGACGACTTCGGACAGTCGAGGGCGCAGGTGCATGAGCGCTACGCGGCCTACTTGGAACAGTTCCCACGGGTCCTCGACAAGAGAGAGAGGAGCGCAGCATGATCGAGCGGACCCAGAAAGAGCGCGAGCTCATCGCCGACGCCGAACGCATCTTTCCCACCTCCACGCGCTGCCTCACGTTCGAAGAAGACCTCAACTTCTGCGTCGGTAAGGCCAAGGGAAGCCACATCTGGGACGTGAGCGGGAACGAGTACATCGACTACATGCTCGGGTCGGGGCCGCACATATTGGGACACGCCCACCCCGCCGTGCTCGAGGCACTTCGAACGGTCCCCGAAAACGGAACGTCGTTCTTGGTCATCAACGAGAACGCGGTGAATCTCGGAAAGAAGATCATCGAGCACGTTCCCTGTGCCGAGATGGTCAGTCTGCATAGCAGCGGTAGCGAGGCGACGTTCTTTGCGTTGCGGTTGGCCCGGGTCTACCGGAAGCGCGACAAGATCCTGAAGTTCGAGGGCGGGTACCACGGGATGCATGACTACGCGCTGATGAGCAATCAGTGGACGATGGGATCGCCGCCATTCCCGCAGGCGGTTCCGAACACCCATGGCATCCCGCGCGTGCTGAACGACGAGGTTCTGGTCGCGCCGTTCAACAACCTAGAAGCCACTGCCGAAATCATCTCCAAGCACCACGATGAGCTCGCCGGGGTGATCATCGAGCCGGTCCAGCGCACGTTCGAGCCCAAGCCGGGGTTTCTTCAGGGGGTGCGTGAAATCACTGCGAACTTCGACATTCCATTGATCTTCGACGAAGTCGTGACTGGTTTTCGTTTTGGTCTCGGTGGCGCACAGGAGCTGTACGGCGTGACGCCGGACCTGTGCGCGCTTGGAAAGGCGATCAGCGGAGGCCTTCCGCTCGGCGTTCTTTGCGGCCGCGAGGACATCATGGCGATCGCGAACCCAAAGCGGCGCCTGCAGATGCTTCCGTACTCGATGCAGACGGGAACGTTTTCGTCCAATCCCGTTTGTACGAGCGTCGCATGCGCGGTCATCTCCGAGTTGGAGAAACCGGGCGTCTACGAGCGCCTCGAAGAGGTCGGAACGAGGGTCAGCGCGGGCCTTCGCGAGGCGATCGCGCACGCCGGTATCGAGGCATGCGTCACGGGCGTGCCGAGCGTGTTCGAAATCTGGTTCACCAAGGACGAGCCCTTCGATCATCCTTCTTCAAAAGGTTCCGACTTCTACAAGAACATTCGTTTCTCGGACTTGCTGCTGCAGCAAGGAGTGTTGAAGGCGGCCGAGAAGTTCTTCGTTTCGGCGGTGCACACGGATGAAGACATCGAGCGCACGATCGCTGCATTTCACGTCGCACTCGAACAACTCGCAAAGGAGCTGCCATGAAGCGGGTCCTTGTTACGGGCGCTTGCGGAAACATCGGCGCCAACGTCGTCGATTTACTCCTGCAGCGAGGCTACGGCGTTCGGGCGGTCGACCTCGACAACAAGAAGAACCGCGAGACCGCCGAGCGCTGGGGCGAGCGCGTGGACATGTGCTTCGGCAGCATCTGTAGTGAGGCCGTCGTCACGGAGGTCGTCTCCGGGATGGACCACGTGGTGCATCTGGCCGCCATCGTGCCTCCGGTCACCGATGTCGATCAAGCGATGGGCTACGCGGTCAATGTGGTAGCGACGCGCTCGATCATCGCGGCATCCGAATCGCAACCGACGCCGCCGCGCCTGACGTTCACATCGACCGCGGCGATCTGGGGGCGCAACGACGAGGTGGAGGGACCACGGCGCGCAGACGAAGAGATTACGCCGAGCGACAACTACACGCGCCAGAAGGCGGAGTGTGAAGCGATGATCCGCGAGTCGAGCCTCGACACTGTCGTGTTTCGAATCGCGATGACGCCACCTGTCGCCCTTGCCGCCCTCTCCCCGTTTGTCTTCGACATGCATCCCGACATGCGCGTCGAGTTCACGCACCCCAAAGACCAGGCGTTAGCCATCGCCAACTCGCTGGTCCTTGGGGAAGAGGTCGTCGGCAAGACGCTTTGCCTCGGCGGAGGGGCGCACAATCGCTACCGATATCGGGAGTTCATGAACATGGCGTTCGGCGCGATGGGAATTCCACCACTGCCGAGGTCGGCATTTGGCGACGCTCTCTTTCTGACCGACTGGGTGGACTCCGAGGAGTCCCAGGCCATCCTCGACTATCAGCGCCGCAATGCAGGCGAGTACTTCGAGGAGGTCAGTGCCGAGCTCGGCCCCGCGCGTCATCTAATGAAGCACATCGGCCCCGCGCTCACGGGCACCATCCTGGCACACTCGCGACACCACGCCGCCGCGGAGGGGAAGCAACCCCGCCTGCCCAACGCCTACCGCGCGTTCACGACAGTTCGCCGCGCCCTCAAATCTGCGAAGAGCTACCTCTAAGATTGAGCCAGACCATGGAAACGACGAATCACGTACTCGACGCCGTCTTGGATGAACTGTCGCTCCCGCACATCGAAGAGCGGCTGTCCCGTGACTTCTTCTATCAACTCGGTCTGCGGTTCCCACAGCAGTACGGGATCGCCTGCCGCGACGTCGCATCTTGTGTGCAGCGGGCAGAAGCGCTGGGAGCCGGCCCCTTCCTTCACACCACCGTGTCGGCGCCCAACTGGATCGAAAACGGCGAGCTCGTGCCCGACTGCAAGCTCGAGTTCGCGCTCGGCTACGCGGGGGACATACAGATCGAGCTCCTCGGACCGGGCCAAGGCACAGAGCACTACGCGCGCGCGATCCGCGACACCGACATCGCGTTCCACCACGTCGGGATCTACCAACGAGGCATGGAGCAACTCGCCGCTTCGATCACGGGCGCAGGCTATCCTCAGGTGGTCCAGGGAGGCATCGCACTCGGAAACGCCCTCTCGATCGACTTCCGCTATTTCGACTCGCGCGCAGACAACGGCATCTACCTCGAGATCCTCGACTTCAGCTGCCTAGGCATGCAACTCAACATGGAACCCCTCATCCGCGCCTACTCCAAGCTGAAGAAGACGCTCCCCTTTTAGAATCATGCATACATACGAGACACAAATCACAATCGACGCCCCGCCTGCTGCCGTCTGGAAGCATCTCATCGACGTCGCGCGACACGACGAATGGAGCCAGCACTTCCAGCTTCGTGGCGATCCGGTCGTGGGCGGCCCGGGCCGGATCGAGTTTTCGCTCTTCGGATTTTCGACTGGCGCCAGCGTCGTCTTTGAGACGGTCGACGCGCCGCTGGAGCTTCGATGGCACGGTGGGCCAAAGGGGATCGCCCACGGCAGCCACTTCTGCATCTTGGAAGAGCTCGACGGTGGGAGACGAACCCGTTTCCGTCACGGAGAGTCATTTTCCGGAATCCTCGCGCGGCTGGTCGTACTCCTGCTGAAGACAGACCGCGGCCCGTCGTACAAAGGCTTCAACGAAGATCTGCGACAGCGCGTCCGCGCCTCCACCGACTCCGCCCCGGGACGAGAGCAGCAAATCTTCCCACGTTGATATCCCAACGCGGTCCAGATCCTCCCGAGCGAACCGTGGTAGGGTCGCCCTCGCCATGAAACTATCTACACAAACGTCTATTGTGTTCCCGAAGCCGCGCGAAGAGGTGTTCGATTTCTGTACGGACGACGAGAACACCGCACGCACGCTGCAGCCCCTCGGACCGATCGCCGGCGTGGCAAAGGTCGAGATGCACGAGGGTCAGATACTGGAGACGGGAGCCCACCGTACGATCACGATAACCGACGGCGTGGCGATAGTAGAGGAGATCCTCGACTACACACGTCCCACCCGCCATCAGTATCGATGGGTGGGAGGCATCAAACCACCGTTCGCTTGGCTGGTCCGGAGCGGCACCGGCTGCTGGGATTTTGCGGAGGTCAGCAACGGCACGCGCGTGACTTGGAACTACGTGTTCGAGCTGCAATCGCCGCTGGCATACCCGTTGGCGTTACCCATCGTCGCTCTATTCAAGCGATGGATGGCCCAGGGTCTAGGCGCCATCGCAGCCGAAATGGCGCAGCAAAGCACAGCCGCCACCCAGCCCCCCGCCAATCAAGCGACCGCCCAATAGCACTGGCGGGCGCTGGCGGGTGTCTGGCGTTCCGTCAACTGAATGCCCGCAAGTAGGCGAATACTCTCGGGCCGGGGCTGGCACGCCCTGTGCTCCTTACACGCGCATGCTCGCCACCGCGCACGCCGCGTGCCTCATCGGAATTGAAGCCAATCCTGTTCAAGTTGAGGTGCGACTCGGCGAAGGTTTGCCGGGATTCGACATCGTCGGCCTGCCCGAGCGAGGTGTTAAGGAGAGCCGCATCCGGGTGCGGGCCGCGTTGGAGTCGATTGGGTTCGCTTTTCCGCCTCGGCATCTGGTGTTGAACCTCGCGCCCGGCGACCTACCCAAAAGCGGCGCCGGGCTCGACCTCGCGATCGCGGTGGCCGTTCTCGCCGCATGCGAAGGCCTCCCGGCCGACCAACTGTCGAACACGCTATTGGTCGGCGAGCTGTCGTTGTCGGGGGAGCTGCGGCCAGTGCGGGGGGTGCTGGCCTTGTTGCGAAGCGCGCGGGAGGCCGGCCTGCGCAACGCGATCATCCCAGAAGGCAACCGCCAGGAAGCGATGCTCATCGAGGGTGTGTCGGTGCACAGCGCGCCGCACGTCGGGGCGGTCCTTCGCTGGTTGAGTGGAGAGGCACCGCTCCCTGAAATCACGGGAGACGCAGCCGAGTTGGGCGCGAGCCTCGCTGAGGAACCCGACCGTGACCTCGGGGCGATTCGAGGGCAGGAGGCCGCTCGTCGCGCGCTCGAAATCGCCGCGGCGGGCAGCCACCACATGCTGCTGATCGGCAGCCCAGGCGCCGGCAAGACGATGCTCGCGCGCGCCCTCCCCTCCATCTTGCCACCGCCCTCCGCCGAAGAGGCTCTCGAGATCGCCACGATCGCGAGCTCGGCAGGCCTCCGGTCGTCACGGGTTCTGTTCGGCCGGCAGCGGCCCTTTCGCGCGCCGCATCATACGGCGAGTGCAGCGGCGATCGTGGGCGGTGGTGAACCGATCCGCGCGGGCGAGCTGACGCTGGCTCACCGGGGCGTCCTCTTTCTCGACGAGCTCCCGGAGTTCCGCAGAGACGCAATCGAGACGCTCCGCACCACCATGGAGGAGGGGGAGGTCGTCATCTCGAGAGCGCGCCAACGTGTGCGTCTGCCTGCGGAGCCGATGGTCGTCGCCGCCATGAACCCCTGCCCCTGTGGCTATCACGGAGACCCAACGCGGTTTTGCCGATGCGGGGAGCTGCAGATCGCGCGGTACCGGGGCCGGGTATCGGGCCCCCTCCTCGACCGGTTTGATCTTCAAGTGGCGGTGCCGCGCGTCAGCGCGCGGACGATGCGCAAGGCCACCCCGGGCGAGTCATCGAAGGTGGTCCAGCGCAGGGTCGAGGAGGCAAGAGCACGCCTGAGCTCCTGCGGCGCGCGCGCGAGCCTCGAATCACTCACCAGCAACGTCGCACAAGAGGCGCTCACGTTGCTGGAGCTCGGCGTCGAGCACCTGAAGATGAGCGCGCGTGCCTACATGAAGGCGCTCCGAGTCGCGCACACCATCGCCGCCCTCGATGAGTCGAGCGAGGTCCTCCCTGCTCACACCGCCGAGGCATTGCAATACCGAGTCTTGGATCGCGAACCTGCTTGAGGGTCCGCGATCCACAAACATCAACCGAACGACACCACGAAGGAACACCAGCCCATGAAACAACCACTCAAGGCCGTCGATACACTCTTGCAGAGCATCGAAAAGCAGTTCGGCAAGGGCGCCATGATGCGGCTTGGCGACCGAAAGGCAGAACGCGTGCCATGCATCCCGACCGGCTGCCCCTCGCTCGACGAGGCACTCGGCTGCGGCGGGTACCCCAAAGGCCGAGTCGTCGAAGTGTTCGGCCCCGAATCGAGCGGCAAGACGACGCTCACTCTGCATGCCATCGCCCAATGCCAAGCGATGGGTGGCGTCGCGGCGTTCATCGACGCCGAGCACGCGCTCGATATCTACTACGCGCAAAACCTCGGCGTGAACGCCAAGGAGCTCCTCGTGAGCCAGCCAGATAGCGGAGAGCAAGCTCTCGACATCACGGAGATGTTGGTGCGAAGCGGGGCGGTCGACCTCGTGGTGATCGACTCGGTGGCAGCGCTCGTGCCGCAAGCGGAGCTCGACGGTGACATGGGCGCCTCGCACATGGGCCTTCAAGCCCGCCTCATGAGCCAAGCGCTTCGGAAGCTCGCCGGTACCGCTCATCGCACGGGCACGACGATCGTGTTCATCAACCAGCTCCGCATGAAGATCGGCGTGGTGTTCGGCTCCCCGGAAACGACGACAGGTGGCCATGCGCTCAAGTACTACGCCTCGGTGCGCCTCGACATCCGCCGTATTGGCGCCGTCAAACAAGGCGAGGAGGTTATCGGCAATCGCACACGGGTCAAAGTCGTGAAGAACAAGCTGGCGCCCCCGTTTCGAAAGGTCGAGTTCGACATCCGCTACGGCAAGGGCATCGATGCGATCGGTGATCTCCTCGACCGCGCCGTCGCCGCCGATGTCGTAGAGAAGAGCGGCGCCTACTACCGCTTCAAGGGCAAGAACCTAGCCCAGGGGCGTGAGAACACGCGGACCGTCCTCGAGAACGACAGCAAGGTCCTGGACGAAATCACCGCCGCGCTGTCCCAACCGCGTGATCACTCGAAACGTGCCGCTTGAATATGACCATAGTCATTGACTATAGTCGATTCGCATGTTAA
>QMMB01000019.1 GCA_003647035.1 Deltaproteobacteria bacterium
ATGGATGCAGGTGGCGCCGAAGGCGGCGCAGATGCCGCGGACAACTCCTCGGGCGGAACGTCGGAGACCATGATCACATCATCGAGCTCCACATCCTCGTACTCGCCGGTTGCCGTGATGAGCGTCTCGGCGGATTCCCCAGCTTCGACGACCTCGACAGCTTCAGGCTGCTCGGAAGACGACTCGCCCTCGCCGTCCATCATGAGCGCATCGAAGGCACTCTCCGCAAACTCATCGATCTCGTCATCGATTTCGGGCGGCTCACTCATCTTCGTTGGCACATCGCTCGACATGTTGTCATCCGACATTTGGACTCCCCTTCGATTCCCACACGAGGTTACCAGCCTTCTCGTCCCTGGGACGAAAGTGCGTCGAACCCGCTCTCCCAAGCGCATGCAAAGTTACGCCGGGGTCAAAAAAAGAATAGAGGTCTGGGGCTCACCGTGTCAACGTCAGAGCCGCTACAAACCTCAAGACTGGCCGAGGTTTTCAGTACGCAACGCGTGCGCTGGCGGCGAGTTGGAAGAGCGCGGGGCGATCGATGTCTCCGAAAAACGCGTAGTTCACGCCGCCTTGCTGGCGGATGGTCACCACGGTGCCGCCTACATCATGATAGTACAGCTCACGTCCACCGACATGTGTGCGCTTCGCGTTGCGCACGATCTCGGGCGACTGGAAGACCAGCAGTGTGACGCGTTGGCCCCCGCGCTCGTAGTAGAGCGCGGCGGCCGGCCGGGCACCGATTCTGATGTAGCGGGCACCGACGAACTTCATACCCGGCTCTTCGAACTGGGCAGGCTTCACCTGGAAAGGGGTCTTGCCCTGGAAGTAGCGAACGACTTCCTGCGGGGCCTCGGCCTCCACGTCGGGGGGCAGAGCCTGGGAATGCAGGTTCATGAAGTCTTGGAGCATGCCGGCGCTCTGGTAGTCCGTGCTCTCTGGCAAACCGACCACAGCGCCGACCACGAGGATCGCCGCAGCGGCTGCTGCGATCGGCCAAGTTTGACGCCACCGCATCGGCCGCACTTCGATCAGCGACGTGTGCTCCGCCCTCGTCTCATCAATCTCGTCCAGGCGATGGACCGCCCGGCCCCATAGATGCTCAGGCGCGCGAACGCCTCCGATCGAATCCCGCGTCTGCTGGCGCAACGAGCTTTCGAACGCGAGGTGCTCCTGACAACCCGCGCACGCTTCCAAGTGGCGCTCGAACTCGATCTGCGTGGCCGGGTCGAGCTCCCCGTCGACGAACGCGCCGAGATGACGTCGTACGAGCTTGCAACTCATGACTTCAACGCCTTGCGCGCACGAAATGCTTCGAGCGGAATCGGTTCCTCGATGTCACCGTCGTCGTCTTCGATGATGCCCAACTCCACCGCATGCTTTTGCAACGAGCCTTGAAGCTGCTTACGGGCGCGATGCAAGCGGGACATGACGGTGCCGATCGGGCAGCCGACGACATCGGCGATTTCTTTGTAGGTAAGCTCCTCGACGTCGGCGAGTAGCACCATCGCGCGGGCGTCGTCCGACAGCTCGTCGAACGCGCGCTTGATCTCCCGCGCGATCAATCGCCGCTGCGCATCACCTTCGGGGTCGGTGAGGCCGCGCATGCTCGCCCGGCTCATGACGCCCTCCCCGACGGGCACCGCCATGGGACCGTCGAAGACCTGTCGCTCGCGGACGGCGCGACGGTATCGGTTGACGAAGGAGTTCATCTGGATTCTCAACAGCCAAGCCTTGAAGTTGGTGCCTGTCTCAAAGCGAGCGTAGAAGCGATAGGCTCGCACCAGCGTGTCCTGAACCAAATCCTCCGCATCGACCGGCGAGCGAGTCAGCCGAAGTGCCACCGAGTAGAGCGCATCCAGATGCGGTCGCGCCTCGACCTCGAAAAGCTGCCGCTCCGGGGCGATTTTCTTCGATTTGCTGGGCATGCCTACTCTTAGAACCCGCTTAAACGGGAATTATTCCAAGTTATCAGGCGAGTCGTCTTTTGTAGAGCCCTGGCGCACTTTTGCTTCCAGCTCCTCGATTCGAGTCTGAAGCCGGAGCACCTCGCCTTGGAGCTGCTTCACGTGAGCGGCCGCCCTCTCCAGAACCGCGCGCACACGGTCATCGGCCGCGCTATAGACCTCGGCGCCGATCTCCTCGGCCCGACCCACGAGCTTGCCAACCGGACCCTCTTTTAGCGAGGAAATGAGCTTGTGGCGGCCCTGTAGGATGAAGCCGCGAAGGCTCTGTACCGACCAGGCCGTGGCGTTTCCGCTCTTCTGCTCCTCGTAGATGATCTGGGCGAGCGTGATCTTGGTGATGTCCGCCTTCGAACCGTTGTCGATGACCTTCACCTCGTCGCCGTTACGAACGAGCTCTGCGATGCGGTCGAGGGTGACGTACTTGCTGTCGCGCGTGTCATACAGCTTGCGGTTTGCGTACCGCTTGATGACCCGAGTCTGCTCCGTCTCAACCATCGCTGAGACGAGGCTAGCCCGGCGACGCACTGCGTCAAGCTGGCGCTTTGCAGCTGTCTCGTTACGCTAGCCGGAAGGGGCACGCTGGCCGTGGGGGACGCAACATCGTTCGGAGAGCTCTTTCAGCGGCTAGCGCGGCTGGACGAGATCGAGATGCGCGTCGGCCTGATCTGCGAGCGCCTCGAATCATTGTCGGACGAGGAGGCGGTGCGACTGCTCGACGAGGCGCATCGAGGCGCATCGCTTGGCGGCGCCGATGCACACTCGGTGTTTCTCGCACTGGGCTGGACGCTTTTCGATCCGCGGATTGTGCCGCGGCGACCCCAGCTTGGGGCCACCGCAAGACGCGTCGAGCTGCACCACGTCGCTGACTTCGTAGCACCACCCTCCGACGACGAGGCTCCGTCGGAAGACAAGCGCCGGGTTCCCGATTTCGGACGCGGCCGCCCGCTCACGCTTGGCGAACGGAAGTCACTTGCGCGCACTCACGATCGGTCGCTGATTCAACGGGTCGTGCGCGACCCCCATCCTGACGTCGTTCGCATTCTGCTCGACAACCCGTCCCTGACAGAAGAAGACGTGGTCCGCATTTGTGCCGCGCGGCCCAATCACCCGACCGTCTTGCACACCGTATACGGGCATCGTCGATGGGTGGTGCGCTACCGGCCGCGCAACGCAATCGTGCGTAACCCAGACACGCCGCTCGACACCGCGTTGCTGCTCGCTCCTCTTCTGCGCAAGACCGAGCTCGAGGAAGCGGCATCGGCGTCTGACCTTGCCCCGCCGCTTCGGCTGAGCTGTAAGGCGATTCTCGAGATACGAACAATCAGACCACACGACGAGCAGACGGATTGAGCGGGACTGAGGCTACTTGCTCTCGACCTTGTCGACGACTTCGGCATCCTCCACACGGGAGGCGGCCTGCTTCGGGACCTGCTTGTCGGCCGGTGTCACGTCTGGTGTCACATCGATGTCGTCGTCGGTGTTGAGGCCCCGCTTGAGATTGCGGATGGCCTTGCCGAGCCCTTCGCCGATTTGAGGCAGCCGTCCGGCGCCGAAAATCAGCATCACGATCAGAAAAACAATGACTAGCTCGCCGAATCCAAGATTGGGCACGGTATCCCCTCCGTCTCCTTCCACGGTACGCCGGTCCGACCGGGTCCGGAAGTCCAGGGGTATGGTATGGGGAGCCGAGATGCAGAGCTACCGAGAGCTGGATCCCGCCGGCGTCCGCGGCGTGGTCTTCGATATCGACGATACCGTCACCCGCAATGGCGTGCTCGAGGCTAACGCGTACTCCGCTATGCACCTGCTGGCAGGCGCCGGTTTCGAGCTGATCGCCGTAACTGGCAGGCCACTCGGCTGGACCGACGTAATCGCGCGCCTGTGGCCTGTCCGAGCTGCGGTCGGGGAAAACGGCGCAGGCTGGGCTTGGGTCGACGATGCCGGGACGCACGAAGGGTACTTCTGCACCGAGACGGAACGTGCCGATCAGGCGGTCCTACTCGACGCGATCCGCTGTCAGGTCGAGACCGACATCCCGCAGGTGCAAACCACCTGCGATCATCTTCACCGCCGCTGCGACCTCGCCTTCGACGTAGGCGAGTTCGCGTCGCTGCCGCAAGGGGAGATCGATGCATTGGTCGGCCTCATCGAACGGATGGGCGCGCGCAGCTCCGTCTCGACCGTGCATGCGCACGCCGTCCCGGGCGCATGGGACAAAGCCAAAGGGGTGGCGCGCGCGCTCGAGGAGGTCCTAGGCATCGAACTCAGTGCCGAGCTCGAACGCTGGGTGTTCGTGGGCGACAGCGGGAACGACGCCGCGGCGTTCGAATACTTCTCCAAGAGCGTCGGAGTCGCGAACGTCCGGGAGCATTTAGACCGGCTTCCCGTCCCTCCTCGATACATCACAGACGGCGACCGAGGCCGCGGCTTTGCCGAGCTCGCCGCGCACCTCGGGGGAGCCCGTGGCTAAACGCAAACGGCGGCACAGCGTGACGGGGTCAGAGGCACACTACGAAGACGGTGCCTACTACGATCAGGCGTATCGTCGGCGACGGCACGACGTGCGGTTCTACACCCGACTGGCGGCCGAGTCGGGCGGCCCCGTGCTCGAGCTTGGCGTGGGGACCGGCCGGGTTGCGTTTGCGATCGCCAAAGCGGGCATCGCCGTCGTCGGAGTCGAACCCATGTCCCCGATGCTCGAGCAGGCCCACCAGCGGCTCGGACGGCTGCCGCGCGCGGCGCGCGATCGGGTGGAGCTCCGTCAGGGCGACCTCGCGCGCCTTCGCCTCCGGCGGAAATTCCCCTTGGTCATCGCTCCCTTCAACGTGTGGATGCACCTCTACACGCGAGAGGAGATCGAGCGTGGATTCGCGACCGTCCGCCATCATCTGCAAGCCGGAGGTCGTTTCGCCTTCGACGTTTTGCTGCCCGACCCAGTCAGCCTCGCCCGCAATCCATCGAAGCAGTACCGCGGCGGTGAAGTCCCGCACCCCCGAGGCGGCGTTCGCTATCGCTATAGCGAGTACTTCAGCTACGACCCCGTCACGCAGATCGAAACCATCATGATGGACTTCGAGCATCCGGAGAAAAAGGGGCAATCGTTTTGCACGCCGCTCACGCAGAGGCAGTTCTTCCCGGCCGAGCTCGAGGCGTTGCTGCACTACAATGGCTTCGCGTTGGAGTCGCACACGGGAGACTTCGACGGGAAGCCGATCACCGACGCCGCCGAGTCTCAGGTCCTCATCGCCCGCCTACGCCGGGCTAGTCCCTGAGCAGCACGTCGCAGTAGTACTTCACGCGCTTGATGATCTTGCCATGCGCGCGCTTGTGGATGTCTTTCTTCAAGGCAAGCATGACTCGGCGCTGAAACGTGTAGCTGTTGCGCGGCGGCTTGGGCGCCGGCCCGCCTCCTGCGGCCTCGATTGGCGCCCACAGTGCATCCGTGGGCCACTGCCACGCCTCGAGATCGGCGGGGTCGATCTGTCCGATCATCTGCTCGGCCAGCATGCGCTTGTCGGAATCATGGGCGAGCTCGGCAGCCCATTTGTCGACGTTGTCCGCAACCGGCCGGTCGTGCGTGTGGACGGTAATCGGATCGCCCATCCCCTTTTTCATCGGTCCCGCCTTGCCGTACTCGACCGCGCCAGGTTCGTGCTCGAGACCGAGGAACGCAAAGATCCGCTCCAGCTGGGACTCGGGTTCGATCACCAAATCTTCGTAGGCTACGTGCAGCAAGGGAACGGGCCGCTCGCGCAAGAACCCCGCCATGGCCGGCACGTACCGCTCGAGGATCGGATTGAAGCCGTGCGCGGCGCCCCAATCGCCATTGAAAAAGCTGTTCGCGTACGAGCTGAAGATCGCGAGAGGATGTCGGGTCAAGACCACGTACATCGCGTCCGGATAGAGGCGCTGCAAGAAAGGCAGCACGAGCGCGTTAGCCGGGGTCTTGTCGAGGAAGATGCTGCTCTCGCTCGTCGACAACATACGGCCGTACAACGTGTCGGTGTAGGCGCGTAGCGCATCGAGGTAATCTTGCTCCCCCCCGGGCAGCCCTTCGATGAATGTCTTGACCGCCTCGGCCGCGTTGATGTGGTCGTACGGCGCCTTGTCGATGTTGCCGTAGACGCCGAGGTGCGCGATCGGTGTAATCAGGTGCGGCTCCGGATGGGTAAAGATCTCGGAGTGCGCACCCAGCATGCGCTGAAGGAGCGTTGAGCCCGCACGGGGCGGCGAGATTACGAAGACGAGTGACATGACGCCCTTGGCGGTCGCTTACCCTTGTGCCGCAAGTTGCCGCAAGACGTACTGCAAGATCCCACCATGCAGGAAGTATTCGACCTCCTGCGGGGTATCGAGCCGCGCCTTCACGGTGAACGACTGGCCAGTGTCTGTTTCGACCGAGCGCACCTTGCCCGGAGCAAGGCCATCCGAAACGCCGGAAACAGCGAAGGTTTCCTCGCCGGTGAGCCCCAGTGCCTCGCGGCCGCCACCCGCCTCGAACTCGAGCGGAAGCACGCCCATGCCGATCAAGTTCGACCGGTGGATGCGCTCGTAGCTCTCCGCGATGACCGCCCGGACGCCGAGAAGCAGCGTGCCCTTGGCAGCCCAATCGCGCGAGGAGCCTGTGCCGTACTCCTTGCCCGCGATGACGGCGAGCGGTGTCCCTTCAGCCTCGTACTTCATCGCGGCGTCGTAGATGCTCATCTGCTCGTCGGTGGGCAGGTAGCGCGTGACGCCGCCCTCGGTGCCTGGCGCCAACAGATTGCGAAGCCGGATGTTCGCGAACGTGCCGCGCATCATGACCTCGTGGTTGCCGCGGCGGCTGCCGTAGCTGTTGAAGTCGCGTGGAGAAACCCCGTGCTCCCCGAGGTACTTCGCAGCGGGGCTGTCGAGTGCGATGGCTCCTGCCGGAGAGATGTGATCGGTCGTCACCGAATCCCCAAGGAGGCAAAGCACTCGAGCGCCTGCGATATCGCCGGGCGGTGCCGGTTCACCCACCTCGACCCCATCGAAAAACGGCGGCAGTCGAACATACGTCGAGTCGGGGTCCCAACGGTACCGGTCCGTCTGCTCGAAGCGCACGTCTTGCCACTGCGGTGGTCCATCGAGCACCGCCGCGTAGCGCTCCACGAATTGCTCTTTCTTCACCGAAGTCCGGAGCATCTCCGTCACCTCCTGTTGGGAGGGCCAGAGGTCGCGAAGAAACACATCGTTGCCTTCGGGGTCCTGTCCGACCGGATCGCGCTCGAAGTCGATGTCCATCGTACCGGCGAGTGCATACGCCACGACCAGCGGTGGCGAGGCAAGGTAGTTGGCGCGGGTCAACGGGTTGACGCGGCCTTCGAAGTTCCGGTTGCCGCTCAGCGCGGACGTCACGATCAGGTCGTTGGCTTGGACCGCCTCCGCGATCTCCGGGTCGAGTGGGCCGGAGTTCCCAATGCACGTCGTGCACCCGTAGCCGACCAAGTTGAAGCGCAGTTTGTCGAGCTCATCGAGCAAACCGGCTTCCTCGAGGTACTCGGTCACCACCTGCGAGCCCGGCGCGAGGCTCGTTTTCACCCAGGGCTGGGTACGAAGGCCCTTTTCGACGGCCTTCTTGGCTACGAGGCCGGCGGCCAACATGACCGAGGGGTTCGAGGTGTTCGTGCAGCTGGTGATCGCTGCAATGACGACCGCGCCATTTTTGAGATGGAACGTCTCGTCGCCGCGCGTGACCTCGACCCCTGTGTCGGCCGATGCCTCAAAACCGCGAAGCACCCCCTGCCAGGAGCGCTTCGATTCGGTCAGCGGAATGCGGTCCTGCGGACGCTTTGGGCCTGCGATCGAGGGCACCACGTCGCCGAGGTCGAGCCCGAGCGTATCGGTGAAACGCGGCTCGGGACCGGCAGCCTGGTGGAACAACCCTTGTTCCTTGAGCACCCGCTCGACCACATCGACATGCGCGTCGTCTCGCCCGCTGAATCGAAGGTACGCAAGCGTCTCCTTGTCGACCGGGAAGAAGCCCATCGTCGCCCCGTACTCGGGCGCCATGTTGGCAATGGTCGCCCGGTCCGGAAGCGCGAGATTCTCCATGCCTTCGCCGTAGAACTCGACGAACTTCCCAACGACGCCCCTCTCGCGGAGCATCTGCGTGACGGTCAGGACCGCATCCGTCGCCGTCGCGCCCTCCGGGAGCTTGCCCGTCAGTTTGAAGCCAACGACCTGCGGCAAGAGCATGCTGATCGGCTGTCCGAGCATGGCCGCCTCGGCCTCTATGCCGCCCACGCCCCAGCCGAGGACACCTAGACCGTTGATCATCGTCGTATGTGAATCGGTACCGACGAGGCTGTCGGGATATGCAACCATCTCCCCATTCACCTCGCGGGTAAACACCACGCTGGCGAGATACTCGAGGTTGACCTGGTGCACGATACCGGTGCCGGGTGGCACGACACGCATGTTCTCAAACGCGCTCTGCCCCCATTTGAGGAACTGATAGCGCTCCTGATTGCGTTCGAACTCGCGCTTCACGTTGTCTTCAAAGGAGCGCAACAGGCCATAGGAATCGACCTGCACCGAGTGGTCGATCACCAAGTCCGCGGGCTGAAGCGGATTGATTCGACTTGGGTCCCCACCCATTCTCGCGAATTGATCGCGCATGGCTGCGAGGTCGACCACTGCCGGAACGCCGGTGAAGTCCTGAAGGAGGACACGCGACGGGCGAAAAGCGATTTCGGTGCTGGGGACCGCGGCCGGATCCCAAGTGGCCACCGCCTCGATGTCCTCACGCGTGACGGGCTTACCGTCTTCATATCGGAGCAGGTTTTCGAGCAGAACCCGGATGGAATACGGGAGGGTATCGATACCCTTGAAGCCGGCGCGAGTCAGGGCGTCCAGGCGATGAATTACAGCCTGACGGCCTCCGGCGTGGATGGTGACACGGCTCTGAAAGGAGTCCTGTGATGTCATGTGGGAGTGCCTACCACGCAAGGTGTGGCGCGCCACCCCGGTCGTTGGCTAAGCTCTAAAACGCTGCGTGACAAGCGCCATGAGAAGCGCTACAGACTGCAGCCTTCGGCGCCGTAGCCAAGTGGTAAGGCAGAGGTTTGCAAAACCTCCATACGTCAGTTCGACTCTGACCGGCGCCTCCGAAAAGACCCGGGTAAACGCTCCTCGAACCCTTTTTCAAATCAATGCCGGTACTCATGCCGGTACTTTTTCCGACGAACCCTGATCGCAGGTACTCGGCGCAGCTCGCGTGTGTACCGGCACGCAACGAGTGCAGAGAGAGGAGCGCGCTCGTGTGAGTTCGTCGATCCTTCTTGACGTTCGCTACGGTTGCACCTCAGACGCCCCACGTCGCACATCGAGTCGCGCGGTCGCCCGGTTACGCGCCTGGACCGAGCGCGATTCCAGCAACGAACCAGGGACCGCCAACGACTCGGTCGGCTCGCCTCTTAGGCCATCGGGCTCATACGGAGAGCCCAATTGCGCAGAGCTAATCGTTATGTCGCGTACTCACAGCGCAGACAGGGCCTTTGAATTCGCGATGCCCTTGCACTACCGCCCGCGAATGGGAATCAGCACAGTGTCCGCTGGGTCGTCGGGGGTCGTGACCGAAGGCAACGCGAAGAAGTCGCTCCCCGCGGCGGCCAAGCCAACGTAGTCACCGAGGAATAACCCGCCCGACTTTGGGGCGAGGTTGTAGTCGAATGAGTGTTCCGTCAGCCGGATCTGCGCTCCCCAGTTGGCCGCGTCCGCGCACTCGGTTGCGTCTGGGTGACAGTGGATGAACCAATGGTCCGTGTCCGAACGTCCGTCACGCGAAGTGTCGTTTTGGAAGTTGTAGTAGGTGACGCCCACGGTTCCATCGTCCGACACGGCCACCGACGGCAGGATCGCTTGTTCTTGTAGCGCCCCAGCATCACCTGGTGTCTGATCGAGCCGCACCTCGGGCGACCAAGTCAGCCCTCCATCCGTAGACATCGAGAAGGCGACTTGCGTCAGGCGTGGCTCTCGAAAGCTCTCCTCCCAGACCATGTAGAGATTGCCCGAGCGTCGATCGACCGCAATGTCATCCGACCCGCTTCGAATGCGTAGTGGCGGATCGGGAGTCATTGGGATAGCCGAGTGTACGTCTGCGATCTTGGTAGGCTCGGACCACGTTTCACCCCCGTCAGGCGACCGGATGCTCGCGAGCTCCCAAGGCTCCGCACGCGAAACCTGCCACCCCACGACGATGTACATGAACAGCGTTCCATTCGGTAGCACGACGAGCTGGAGACCCAGCTCGGATGGGATCTCAGTTCGAATGGCGCTTGCCTCTTCCCAGTTCTCCCCGCAGTCGGTCGTTCGACTGAACATCAGCTCGTGCGGCGGCACCGGTTCGTAACGCGTCCACACCAAGTAGCCGCTACATGCATCATACGGGTCCGCGGCGATCGCTTCCTTGTCCTCGCCGAACCCATCGTTGGCTTCAGAGACGGTGATGGGGTCGCCCCAGGTAAGCCCACCGTCCACCGATTTGTGAACGATCATCGCGCTCCGCTTGGGCTCGGTGTCCGTCTCCCGGTTGATCACCAAGGACGCGTGGTAGAGGTCTCCGTTTGCAGCAAACGTCAGCCATGGGTCAGTGACGGCGTCCCATTCGCCGCCCGAGCACCGCCCCAGCCCGGGCACTACCGATTCTTGCCAGCTTTGACCCCCGTCGAAGCTCACGCTGGCCACGTTTCCCCGGCAGGCGCCCTTCTGATATCGATCTTGCTGCCAGCTCGCAGCGAGGTGATTACGATTGGTCGGGTTGACCTCGAGCCAGGGCTCCACCTCGGAGTCTGCGTAGAACGGCAGCTCGGGATCGCTATCCGCCGTGCACTCCGCGAACGGACTGGTGTTTGACACCGTCACCGCATCGCCCGCCTCAAACTCCGTCGCCGGGCCTGCACCGCCATCGCTGCACCCCATGACGCCGAGTGCCAGCACGCACATGAATCCGACTAGGTACCGCATGACAAGCTCCCGTCCGACAATTCAACGGGCGCCCAGCAGACAAGATCCGCTTAAAAAAACGCTGCATCAGGCGTGCCAGGCGGTAAGCCCATTTTTGCAGGGGAATCCGTTGCTGTGACGCGCAGGCTCTGCATTTGGGGCGTGGGGGCGCAGCGGGTGCGCCGTTGTCGCCTCGCACACCCGGTGAAGTCGGGTTCGAACATTCGCCGCCTCATCAATCCGCCGAATCGAAGATCTCATCGGCGGTCATGTGCGCGAACCGCCCGGTTGCTTTGTCGTGGTGCGGGTTGTTACCTCCGACCGCGTGCCCATCGTCTCCAAGCTCGTGGTCGCCGTCCACTGCGGAGCGTCGAGCTATCCCCCCGGGAGGTCCTGGACTACGTCGCGCAACGAGGGTGAGCTGGCGCGTTACTTTATTTGTTGTAAAGTAGGCCATGGCCGCTCAAAACAGGCGAATTAAAGTGGATTTACTCAAGGAACACCTCGTCGAGGTCTCGGAGCACGAATCCGAGCTCACCGACCGCGTGTACGAAAGCCTCTTCGCAAAGCGTCCCGACGCCGTGGAGCTCTTCGGCACCTACAGCCGCGCCAACCAGCAACGCATGATGACCGAAACTCTCGGCGCGGTCCTGAACATGCTCGACCACGAGCACTGGCTCGACTCGTACGTCCACGCGATGGGGTCGCGCCACCAGTTCTCGTACGAAACCCCCACCGACATGTACGCGCCGTACGCCGAGGCGATGCTAGAAGCGCTGGCTGCGGTCTCGGGCTCCGGTTGGACGCCGGAGTTGGCGCGCTCTTGGAAGGCGGCGTTGGATCAGGTGAACGAGATGATGACGGCGGGCTACGTCCCTACTTCGCACTGACGAGGCACCCTACTCCACCTTGCGCAGCGTGTTCTCGTCTGTATGCGCGAAGATGTCGCTTTGCCCTTTGATCTGCAGCTGCGTGTTCTGCGCATAGAAGAATGACCCGTCGTCGTTGACAGCAAGCTCGATGTCGTAGCGGACGGTCTTGAACTGTTCGTCCAGGAACGGGCCCGAACAGATTCCGAAGACCTCGGCGCCTACCTCGGCGGATAACTTCATCCTGGTCGCGTCCGGCTCGACCGTACCGCCTGCCAGCACCGTCACGCCGCGTGGCACGATGAACGTGAGCATGACCTGACGGGCGGCCGAGTCCCAGAGCCAGTAGCCCACCTCTTCGTGGAACGGATTTTCGACGCCGAGGCGCCAGGCCATCTTCGAGTATCGGAGGCCGTAAAGCGATTGCTCGTGGTTCTCGACCAGGCCAATAGGCTCCAAAACCACACGCTCGCTGTACTCATTGCGCTCGACGATGGACCGATCGTCGTCAGGGGCCAGGTCGATGCCCTTCGCGCCTTCCCATATGCCGGCGAACGCTGCGAGGGGGCCGAGGTTGCGGATGTTTTCGTCGGTCATGCGGGGACTGTGTCTCAGTGGCAGGGTCAGCGCCAGGGTCACTGCCGGTGTCAGCACCAGTGTCGGTGTCGGTGTCAGTGCCTGCCTACTTCGGAAGGTCTGGCTGCTCTAGCTTCCCGCAGTCGAGGGCGCCGAGGAACGCCACGATTGCCCCGAGCTCCTCCTCGCTCATGCCCCGATCGGCCAGCAGGGGTGTCTTGTTCTTATTGTCGATGCCGCCGGTCGCCATGACCGCCACGGCCTCTGCCAAAGTGGGCACCGACCCGTCGTGAAAGTACGGTGCGCTCTTGGACACGTTGCGCAACGACGGAACCTTGAAAGCTGCCCAATCGGCATCCTGTTCGCTGATCTTGGCGCGACCGATATCGACCTCGTCCGCTGGCCTCCCTGCGGTACCGATTCCCACGTTGTAGTAGAGGCCGCCAGGGACTCCCATGGCGCTCGAGAACAAAGGGGGCGCGTGGCAGACGGCACACTGACCTTTGCCCATGAAGAGTGCCCATCCCTGCTTCTGCTGCTCGGTGAACGCGTTGTCATCGCCCTTCGCGTAACGATCATACGCGGTGTCGCTGCAGATCAAGGTGCGTTCATACGCGGAAATCGCTTTCGCAATCGTCTCGGGCGTCATTCCCTCGTCGGGGAACACCTTCTTGAACTGCTGCTGGTAGCCCTTGATCTGCGCAAGCTCGGCGGCCTTGGCGGCGAGGTTTTCTTTTCCAACGCCCATGTTCCCACCGCCCCACGCGCCCTTGGCTTGCGCCTCGAGGCTCCCGGCTCGACCGCCCCAGTAGAACGCCTCGAAGAACCCGGTGTTCCAGATGACGGGGCTGTGCCGTGTGAGTTGCTTTTGCTTCGCACCCACGGCCAGCGGCGTCTCACCGCCGTTGCCGTGCTCGTTCTGGTGGCACGAGTAACAAGAACGCGAGCCATCGACGCTCATGCGCACATCAAAGAAGAGCTGGTGGCCCAACGCGATTTTTTCTGGACTCTGACGATTGCCCGCCGGGACCTTCATCGGCGGAAAATCCACGGGCGCTGGTGGCAGCTCCACCTTTTCGGCGACGGGCTCCGTCGACGGTGCGGCTTTGTCCTCGACAGGTTCGCTCTTGCTCGTGCAAGAAGCGAGGCCCAACGCGAAAACGATGGCAAAGGTAGCGACAAGCGCTGGCCCAGTGCTGGAGGTGCTCGGCATGCAGCGGATTATCGGGACAGCGGCGCCAAGTGGCAAGGCGAGACCTGTTGAGGCAGCCGGGCGCGACCCGAGGACCGGAAGGCGGGGTCGTGCCGGGCGTGCATGCCTCGGTGGAGCCTGACCTTGTGGACTCGCCACGCGAAGGCGAGGACGAACAGAGCGGACAGACCGCCGCCAACCCACGCGAAGTGGCTCGACACGCTTTGTGCGAGCGTTTCCACCTGTGCGTGAAAGAGCCCCCCTACGAGCACGTACGCCGCGCTCCACAGCAGCAGAGCCACCGCATCGAACGAGACGAACCGGCGATAGTCGAGCCCCGACAAGCCTGCCGCGAACGCCGGCACACTCCCCGTGCCCGGAATGAACTTGGCGGCGATGAGGATCCCCGCTCCACTCTTGCGCACCCGGTCTCGGAACGAGAGCACGCAGACGCTGGGGTTCGATGCCAACCCACACGCGACATCGAGCAGGCGCCCGCCACGCCAGCGAGCAAGGCCGAACCAAAACGACTCAGTCAGCAGCGCACCCATGGCGACCGATGCAACCGCCAGGACAGGATTGAGCACACCGGCAATGGAGGCGGCACCGACCACCATGAGGACCGGAGCCGCAGCAACGGGCATGCCCAGGAACTCCACGATGCCCAAGAGGAAGAGCATCGGATAGCCGTAGGTCAGAAAAAGCTCTGCAAAATGCTCCATGACGCCGTGCCCCCATTACGCACTGCGCGCCCAGTCGTTAGCTGTTTGTCGTGGCGAGCTGGTCGGCCAACTGCCGCGCCTCGACGATGTTGTCTTCGATGGAGCAGTAGGTCCATGCGCCGTAGCGGCCGATCGAATGGACGTCCTCGGCGGCTAGGAGCTCTCTCCTGGCGGCGGATTCGGAGTTCGATTGCGTCGTGATGTGCACGTACGCGGGGTCGAGCAGGACGTCGTGCGAGGCGAGGAGCGTCTGGTTGGTCAGGACGCCACAGGTTTGCAGATCGGACAAAACCCGCGCCTTCAAGGCGCCACGTTCATCGTCGGAGAGCTCGGCATCCCAGGGCAGACCGACCTCGACATACAGACTCATTCGGTCCGAGCCGAAGATGTTGTCGTAGAAACCGACGCGGTAAAATGAAAGATCTCTCTGTGGGTAGTAGATCCAGTGCACATCCGTTGGCCCCTTGGTGTCGAAGCCGAGGTTGAACACCTGCACCTTGTTGTGGCTCAACACGCCTGAATCGTAGTCCACGCTGCACATGTCGAGCAGAGCCACCAATGGGGCGCTGCTGATGAGCCGGTCGTAGCCGATCTGGCGTCTGCTCGTCGTCGCGACTTTGGCTTTGCGATTGATGGCCAAGACCCGCTCACCCAACGCGATGCGATCGCCACGGACGCCTCGAGCGAGCGCCTCGACGTACTGAATCGCCCCGCCCTCGGGATAGGTGAACGTCGCGTTGTAGCCGTCGTTGGCGGGCGCGTCCGCGTTCCCGAGGATCTCCTCGACGCTCGCGTGCGGAAAGAACCGCCCCATCGCGTCGGCGTCGAGCGCCGTCAGGTTCAAAGCGTAGAGCTTTTCGTTGTAAGGGATCAGGAACTTCTCGGCAATGCCGCGGCCGTAGCGCGCATAGAGCATCTCCTTGAAATTGCCGCCCTTGTCCTCCGGCCGATCCTTCAGGTCGCGAACGCATTGTTCGTATTCATCCTCCGGCAGCTGGTGGATGTTCTTCTGGAACGGGAAATCGATGAGTCGGTCCGCGTACCAGATTCGGCTGTCACGCTCGACGCGGAGCACACGCCGGTCCCCCATGCGCTCGACGAGGTCTCTCTCGATCTCGGGATGTCTGAAATGAAAGAAATGCCCCGAGTAGTCCCATACGAAGCCATCGCGTTTGATCGTGCGACAATAGCCGCCGATCTCATCTTCGGCCTCGACGATGAGATAGTCGTCGTCGCGCAGCCAGTCGGCAAACGCCAAGCCGCTGACGCCGGCTCCGACGATCAGGTAGCGCGTCCGCTCCACGCTACGGGCTTACCACATCGGGAGCAGCCGTGGTGAACCCACGGACGACGCGAATCCCATCGTCCACTCGACGACCGAGGGCCACCGGTTCGCCATCGGGCGC
>QMMB01000020.1 GCA_003647035.1 Deltaproteobacteria bacterium
AAGTCCGCGTGCTCGCCCTCGAATGTTTGGGCGAGCTCGGCCCGACCGGTTACGCAGACTCGATGGCGGCTTTGCTCGAGGACCCCTCGGACGCGGTCCGCTTCGCCGCCGCTACAGCGCTCGCCGCCTTGGGTAATGGGAAAGGCGCTCCCACGTTGCGCGACGCTCTTGACCGGCCGGACCGGGCGTTCCCCGCCGCGATCGGACTCGGCGACCTGGAAGACCGCGATTCGTTGGACGCGCTCCACCATCTCGCAACGCATCGGTGGCGCTCGCCGATCTTGCGAGCAGCCGCCGCGCGCGCCCTGGTCCTTCTCGGTGACCCGGTAGGTATCGAAGTCATCCGAAAGCTCGTTCGAAGCTGGCGCATCGAAGCACGGCAATACGCCGTACAACTCGTCGGAGAGTTAGGCCTCACCTCGCTGGTGCCGGACTTGGGCCGCGCGCTCCGAAGAAGCCGAAAAGCCGAACGACCCGTCTACGAAGCGACACTCGAGCAGCTTGCGCCGAAAAGCGCCGAAGCGAAGACCTTGCTTGCTTCGCTCCGCTAGGCCGATCAAGCTGGTCAGCGGGCCCAACCGATGCTCTTCGACACCCATTGCCACCTGGACGACCCGCGCCTCCTCGAAGAGCTCGATGCCGTGCTCGATCGGGCAGACGACGCCGGCGTGAGGCGCATCACCGCCATCGGGTGCGCGAACGACCTCGCGTCGGTGATGTCGGCCGTCGAGCTCGCGCGGAAGCATCCGGACCGAATCTCGGCCACGGTCGGAGTTCATCCGCACGACGCGAAACACCTCGACGACGAGCTCTGCGACGCCGTCCGCGACGCCGGCGCCGACCCCTCCGTCGTGGCCATCGGGGAGACGGGCCTCGACTTCCACTACGACCACTCCCCCCACGCGGCCCAGGAAGAAGCGTTCCGAAAGCAGATCGCGATCGCCAAAGAGCTCGGGAAGCCACTGGTCATTCACACGCGCTCGGCGCCGAAGCAGACACTGCAGATCCTCCGCGAGGAGCAGGCGAAGGACGTCGGCGGCATCATCCACTGCTTCAGCGAGGACGCCCCGTTCGCGTCAGCGGCACTCGATCTCGGTTTCGTCTCCTCGTTTAGTGGCATCGTGACCTTCAAGAAGGCGATCGCGGTCCAAGAGGCCGCCCTCAAGCAACCCGCGGACGCTCTTCTCATCGAGACGGATGCCCCCTATTTGGCTCCGATCCCCAGACGGGGAAAACTCAATGAACCCGCATATGTAGCGTACACAGCGGCCCGAATCGCAGAGCTCCGTGGGGTCGACCCCGAGGCCCTTGCCCAGACGACGTATGAAAACGCGGTTCGAATCTTCAAAATCCAAGAGTAACCGGGGCTTTCGGCGGCCGGCCGCATCCGCCTTGACTCCCCCCCCCGCCTCACTATCTTTGCGGCCCTTTTCCCGGGGAGAACCCCTGTGAATACGAATCCCGGCCTCATCGGCACCAAGCTTGGCAATACACAAATCTTCCTCGACAGCGGGGAGGTCCGACGCGTCACTGCAATCAAGGCAGGGCCCTGCGTCGTGGTGGGCAAGCGCACCCCCGACAAAGACGGCTACGCCGCTCTGCAACTCGGCTTTGGCAGCCGCCGCGAAAAGCTGGTGAGCAAGCCTGAAGCCGGGCAGTTCAAGAAAGCCAGCGTCGAGCCACCACGAGTCGTTCGCGAGTTTCGCATCGAGGAGTCGCTCCTCGAGCGCTTCGAGGTGGGCCAGACTCTCGGCGTCGCCGACATCTTCCAAGACGGTCAGTTCGTCGACGTCTGCGGCACGAGCAAGGGTCGCGGGTTCACGGGCGTCATGAGGCGTCACAACTTCTCCGGCGCTGGCACCGCCGGGCACGGTACGCACGAGTCCAAGCGTGGCGGCGGCTCGATCGGCATGGCCACGACGCCTGGCCGCACAATTCGCGGTCAGAAGATGCCGGGCCAGCACGGCAACAAGAGGTCCACCATCCTCAACCTTCGCATCGTCAAGGTGATGCCCGACGAGAACATCGTCCTCGTGGACGGTGGTGTTCCGGGCTCGCGCAACGGCTTCGTTACGGTGAAGGGCTCCATCAAGAAGGTGACCGTGCCGCTCCCTGAACCTCCGGCCAAAGAAGAGCCGGCCGAGGCCGGGCCGGAAGCCACCGAAGAGGGCTAACTGCCCCCCCGCCGCAGCCAGGATCACCACGGACGCCGCGCGCGCCGCGAAGGCTATCCAGCTCGCTCGGTGTACAAGCTCGAGGAGATCGATCGGCGCATTGGTCTGTTCAAAAAGGGCCAGCGCGTTCTCGATCTCGGCGCGAGCCCCGGCTCCTGGACGCTCTACGCAGCGCAGCAAGTCGGCCCGAATGGGCGTGTGCTCGGCATCGATCTGAATGATCCCAACGTTGCGCTGCCACCTCAGGCCGAGATTCTCACCGTCGACGCCTTCGAGGTCGATCCCGACACCTTAGGGGGGCCGTTCGATCTCGTCATCAGCGACATGGCACCCAAGACGAGTGGGCAGCGGCACGCCGACCAGTACCGAAGCTATGAGCTCGTCATGCAAGCTTTGGAGCTGACGAAAGCGGTACTCAAACCCGGTGGCACATTCGTGGCCAAGATCTTCCAGGGCGCGGAGTTCGAGGACGCACGCAACTCGCTTCGCGAGGTATTCGCCAAAGTTCGGACCCTCCGCCCCAAGGCAACGCGGACCGAAAGCTACGAAGTGTTCTTCGTCGGTTTGGGCTTTCAACCGACTACTGGCTGAGCGCCTCGAGGCGGGCGCGCGCGCGGTCGGCGTACGGCCCGTCGGGGTCGAGCTTCGCGGCGCGCCTCAAGTGCGCCCGTGCCTTACCGAGCTGACCCTGCTTGGCAAGGATGGATCCGTACGCGTACTGCAGCGCGGGATCGAGCTCGTTTTGTCCTAAGGCGCGCCGCATGGTCGCCTCCGCAGCATCAATCTTGCCGGCGGCGTAGTAGGCCAACGCCAGTTCGGCGAGGAGCTCTGTGGGAGGTGGATCGGACGCTTGGCTCAACGCCGCACGCAACACGGGGACAGCCTCCTCCGGCAAACCCGCGCGCCGCAGCCCCTCCCCGACTGGAATCGACAGCAGGACATCGCCACGAACCATCGGTCGCGCCGCTCGGAGCTGCTCCGCCGCGGCTTCGCGCCGGCCCATACCGAGAAGCATCATCGCGAGGTTGATCCGGGGGACCGGATCGTTCGCGAGACGATCGATCGTCGCGAGGTACTCGCGCTCGGCATCGGCCAACCTTCCCCGCTCTTCGTACGCGAGGGCGAGGTTGAATCGTGCAGCGGTGAGCTGCGGGTCCAAGGCCACCGCGCGCTCTAGCATCGTCGTCGCTTCGGGGAGCTTGCCGTCTTCGCGCAAGAGCACGCCGAGGTTGTTGAACGCCTCGGCGAAGTTCGGGTCCACGTCCGCCGAACGGCGATACGCTTTCTCCGCGGACACGAAGTCGTCGGAAGCCTCGTGGACGAGCCCCAGATCGAGCCACGCGCGCGCGTCGTTTGGATCGTCAGCGAGCGCTTGCTCGAAGACGTGTTTGGCTTCGCGAACCTTGCCTTCCGCCAGCAGGCGCTCGCCGCGCAGGACCTCAGGACTCGCCCGGGGATGGCTCACGACCTCGATGGGTGGAGGCTGGGCGGGGGCGCTCTGCGTAGAGCCGCACCCAGCGACGAGCGCAAAGACGACCGGCCACCAAGGCGGGAGACTGCCCACGATGCTCAGGACGCCTCGGCGCGCGCGTGCAGAGCGAGGATGCGATCGTACAGCACGCGCCGCAGACGCTTCATCCGGTCGGCGTCGTCAATCTTCTTCCCATCCTCGTCCGAGACATAGAAGACGTCGGCCACGCTCTGCCCCTCCGTGTTTACCTTGGCCAACGCGATCGTCAGATCCAGTTCATGGAGTGTGCGCGCGATCTCGTGAAGGAGGCCCGCCCGATCTCGGGTGAAGACATCCAACACGGTATAGCGGGCGGACGCGTTGTTATCGACACTGATGTGTGTGGCGACTTCGGGCCCCGGGCGTATGGACCACGGGGGTGGCGTACTGTGACGCGCGAGTAGGTCTTGAGCCGAAACGCGATTGGTCAGCCGGTGGACGATATCCTCGCGGAGGGCTTCGGCGAGCCTCGCCGGCAGCGGCGTGTCGTCGCCGATCTTCACCCAAAATACATCGAACACCTCGTCTCCGGATTTTCGCCGGCGGGTGTAGAGCTGCGCAGTGAGAACCGACAGGTCGTGCGCGGTAAACACCGCGGTGAGATCTGCGAGCAGGCCCGACCGATCGCCTGACACGACCACGACCTCCTCGACGTCCTCGCTCGGCCCCGGGCCCACCCGAACGGTCGCGATGCCCTCGATGCGATCGCGCGAGATGCGCGCATGCCGGCGCACCACGTCGACGGGATTGGCGAGGAAGTAGCGATCGGGCATCTCGTCGATGAAACTTTGGAGATCTTCCTGTCCGGCGTCGCCCGCAAACCCGACGACCGCCTGCAGCTTCACCTCCAGAACCCGATTCTCGGTTTGCGCAGGAACACTCCCGGATTCGAGCTGCGCGAGGGTCGCAAGGTACAGGTCCTCGAGCGCACGCGCTTTCCACGAGGTCATGGCCTTTGGATTCACCGTCGAGATGACCGCGACGGTACACAGGAACAGGTCGCGAAGGCGCTCGGGCGTTTCGACCAGCTTCACGACCTCGTTCAGACCTTGGGGGTCATGAATGTCGCGCTGCGTAGCCCAACGGTACAGCGATTTTTGCTCACGGACGAGCCACCCCACGTGCTGCGCATCGACTGCTGTGAGGCCCAGCCGGAGGGCCACACTCTCCGCAAAGCGGGCGCCGGCCTCTTCCTGATTGCGTCCACGGGTCCGGCCGAGGGAATGCAACAGCACTGCCAAGAACAACGGAAGTCGCCTCGGGGCCTCGACGGCAAGCCTAGCGGACAGTGAACGCCCCCGGGCGTCGCCTCGGGTGAGCTCCTGGAGGCGCTCGAGCGCTTTGATGGCGTGGATGTCAGCCGTGTAGACGTGAAACACGTCGTGGTAGACGCGGCCGACGAGCGGCTCGAACTCCGGGACCATCGCGGAAACCAGACCGACCTCGTGCAACTCGGCGATCGTCGATCCGCTTCGGAACGGGGACTCTTCGATCTTACTGAGCAGATCCAAAAAGAGCTGAGTCGCCTCCTCGGAGTCCTGCAAGCGCAGCCGCCATCGTTTGTCGGGCGCGATGCGGGCAATGGCGTCCAACGCCGAGTAATCAGGCCGTTTCTGATGGCGCAGAGCTTGGCGATAGAACCGAAACGCGAGCGCGGGATCGGCTTCGAGCCGCTGCGGGTTCTCTAGGGTGATGGTGCCGTCCGCCAAAACGATCCCGTGCGCCAATTTGCGAAAGGTGGTGGCCCGCGTTCGGTCGCGCGGACGTGCGCGCTCGAGCATGCGCTCCGCCGTGAGCGCCACGATGCGAGCGTGGCGGTAGTAGGCCTGCATAAACTGCTCGACCCCGAGGGTCACCCCGTCGACGAAGCCCAGCTCCTGCGCAATGTCTTCCTGGTCGCCAAACGTCAGGCGATCCTGTTGGCGGCCGGCGCGCAGGTGAAGAAGGTTCCGGACACGCCAGAGCATCTCGCGAGCGTCTTCGAGCTCACGGACCTCACGCGCCAGTAGCGCTCCCGTTCGCACGTAATCCTGCTCGGCCCGCGCCCCCCAACGAGCCTGCGCAGCCCATTCCGCCACGTCCAAGTCCCGCAGGCCGCCGCGCCCCTGCTTCACGTCGGGCTCGAGAAGATAGAGGCTTCCTCCGAAACGGCGGTGACGGGTACCCGTGTCTTGCTCGAGCGCGCCGAGAAAATCGACCAAGTGCGGTTCGAAGACCTGTTCGCGCGCGCCTCGTTCGAGCTCGTCGAGCAGCGATCCGCTCCCGGCGATGCGCCGGAAATCGATCAGCGTCGTGGCGGTACGGATGTCTTCGCGCGCCAAGGTCAGCATCTCGTCGATGCTTCGAACGGCATGTCCGATGTCCACCCCGAGATCCCATAGTGGATACAGCAAGCCCTCGGCCAGGGCGGCGACGAACGGGTCTTCGGAATCATCGCACAGGAACACGACGTCCACGTCGCTGTTCAGGCCGAGCGTCAACCGGCCGTAGCCCCCAACGGCAACCAGCGCGACGCGCCCCCGAGGTGCGCGGCCGAGCGCCCGGCTCGCCGCGTCTGCAGCGCAATACAGGGCGCTCAACAACCCGTCGAGAGCTCGCGCATGCGAGTAGGCCGTGGCGACGCCCGGGTCTCCACGGTGCACCGCATCCTCGAACGCTCGGCGGTATCCACCGAGGTACCCGCTACAGGTCTTTCCGAGCGAAGGTGCGAGTCCACCTAGATCGACGACCGGACTGGATCCATTCGACAACGGTCAGCGAGTATGACCGTCCGTCCGGCGCCGGGCAACCTATCCACCTACCGGGCCAGAAGGTACGAAGCAATGCCGGACGCTATGCCGTGGGCGAGGGCGCGACGATAGCTGGCGCGAGTCAGCGCGCGCGCTTCGGGCTCGTACGTCAGAAAGGACGCCTCCACGAGAACCGAAGGCATACGGGCACCCACCAACACGTAAAACATGGCACGCCGCACGCCACGATTCGCGAGCTTTGGGAGAACCGAGCGGCCGCGCTGCAAAGTGTGGCGTTGGATCTTTCCCGCCAGCGTCAAGGATCCCTCCGCCTGGGTCCGCCGATGATACTTGGCGAGTAGACTCTGGATTCCTGTCACTTCCGCCACGCGCGTGCCGTTCTCGCGCGCGGCGAGTCGGAGCGCTTGCCGGTTGTTGGTCGTATCGAGCACGAAGGTGGTAACACCGCCTTTTCGGACAGGCTCGGAGCTCGCGTTCAAATGAATCGACACGAACGCGTCCGCCTCCATCGCGTTGGCCAGCGCGCAGCGTTCTTCGAGGGACAGGTCCACGTCAGTCGAGCGGGTGAGCATGACGCGTGTGCGGGGCATGATCGCGCGCAGGCGACTCGCGGTAAGCTCGGCCAAATCGAGCGCCACCTCCGACTCGACGAGCCCGTGCCGGTCGTTCGCCGCGCCCGGCTCACGACCCCCGTGACCCGGGTCCAACACGACGAGGGGTCTGCGATTGTGCCGCCGGCGGCTGCCTGCGCTGACATCGACGACAATGCGATAGGGGTCTGTCAGATAGAAGACCCGGCCAGTCGCACCTGGGCGTAGGTCCAATACGACCCGCGGATTGGGAGTCGCAAGCCGTACCCGCTGCAACCCACCCCTGTTAACGGCCTGGGACATGGGAACCGCGTCGCCCCACTCGACATCCTCGAGCTCGATGGCAACGCGAGCTGGCAGAATTCCTTGGGCCGGCAGCTGCTCCTGGTGAAACAGCGGAGCCCCTTCGAATAGCAGAACCACGCGAGTGCCCGCCGCATCCGCGGCGCCGGCGCCATACACGTCGATGCGAACCAACCGGGCTTTGTCCCGAGCAGGCTTGGCCGGCTCGGCAAGCTCGGCCAACTCGGGAAGCGGCTCTGGGAGCGCCCCGTCGGGCTTGGGGGAGGAGTCTCCCGGGCAGCCTACGACGACTAGCAGCAGCCCGATCAGACAAAGTATCGATGTGTTTGTCCCGCCCCGAATGCACGCGTGTTTACGCGACCGCCCGACGATGGTCAACGGGGCGTCGCTCGTTGACCCGCCCCCATCGATGGCCTAGCTTCGGCGGCATGGCGGGCCTGACCTATCGCGACGCCGGCGTCGACATCGAAGCCGGCGAGCAGCTCGTCGAGCGGATCAAACCGCTCGCACACGCCACCCGCTCCGAGCACGTCCTCGGATCGATCGGAGGCTTCGCAGGCCTTTGTTCGGTCCCGGGCGACATCGAGGACCCAGTGCTCGTGTCGGGCACGGACGGCGTGGGGACGAAGTTGAAGCTGGCCTTCGAGCTCGGTCGCCACGACACCATCGGCATAGACCTCGTCGCGATGTGCATCAACGACATCATTACGGTGGGCGCTCGCCCGTTGTTCTTCCTGGACTACTTCGCCACCTCGAAGCTCGACGTCGATCAAGGCGAGGCGGTCGTGAAGGGCATCGCCGAAGGGTGCCGACAATCGCAGTGCGCTCTTCTCGGAGGCGAGACGGCCGAGTTGCCCGGCTTCTACGCCACGGGGGAATACGACTTGGCCGGCTTTGCGGTGGGCGTCGTTGGCCGCAAGCACCTCATCGACGGCAAGGCGGTGCAACTCGGCGATCGAGTCGTGGGAATCGCTTCTTCAGGGTTGCACTCCAACGGCTTCTCGCTGGCCCGGCGCGTGCTCTTCGGGGGCGATGCCCCGCTCCGGCTCGGCGATGCATTCCCGTCCGGAGGGACTCTCGGCGACGCCCTACTCCGTCCCACCAGAATCTACGTCAAGGCCGCCCAAATCGCGCTCGAGCACGAGGTCCACGCCATGTGTCACATCACGGGCGGAGGCCTGCCCGAGAACCTCCCGCGGACCACACCGGAAGGTCTAGGCATTGCGGTCGACCTGCACTCTTGGACGCCCGACCCGATCTTCTCGTTGATCCAGGAGCGAGGCGGTGTCGCGGACTCGGAAATGCGGCGCACGTTCAACATGGGCGTCGGGTTTACGATGGTCGTGGCCCCAGAGCGCGCGGCAGGCTTGGTGGAGGCCCTCAACGCCGGTGGCGAACACGCCTTCGTCATGGGCGAGGTCACCAGCCACGAGGGTGTTTCGTTCTCGGCGTAGAGCCCGTCATGGACGTAGTGGTTCTCGTTTCTGGTCGCGGCTCCAACTTGAGAGCAATCTGCACCGCGATCGATGCGGGCGAATGCGACGCAACGATCGTGGGAGTCGTGTCGGATCGAAAAAGCGCCGGAGCCTTGGAGTTCGCGGCGGGGCGGGGCATCCCAACCCGGACGGTCGCGCTGCGCAAGGGCGACGACCGCGACTCATGGAACGAGTCACTTGCCGAAGAGGTCGCCGCGCTCGAACCCGACCTGGTCGTCTTGGCGGGGTTCATGCGTGTGCTCGGCCCTCCATTGCTGCAACGGTTTCCGGGTCGCATCATCAATGTCCATCCCGCCCTGCTCCCCTCGTTCCCCGGGCACAACGGGCCGCAAGATGCGCTCGACGGTGGCGTCCGTATCAGCGGGTGCACGGTGCACATCGTCGATGCCGGAGTCGACACGGGACCGATTCTCGCGCAGGCCCCAGTACCCGTGCTCACCGAGGATACGGCCGATACCCTTCACGCTCGCATCCAAGTTCAAGAGCACCAATTGCTGCCTCGCGTGATTCACCAGATCGCTATCGGCGCAATCACGCTCGACCCATTGACCCGTGCCCACTAGCTTCTACGACGTCATCGTCCTGGGCACCTACCTCGAGCCTCTCCTATGCGCGGCGCTGCTCGCGCGCGAAGGTCTGCGGGTCCTGGTACTCGGCCAGGGCGCGCCCGACCCGTCCTACACGTTGGCTGGCGTGGAAGTCGAGCCACACGCCCTGACGATCACGGGCGCACAGAGTCCGATCGTTCGGAACACGTTGGACGAGCTGGCGCTCAGACAAGACCTCCGTCAGCGCATGACTGATCGCCGCAGCGTATTTCAACTGCTCTTGCCAGAGCACCGGATCAATCTTCACCCGGAGCCGGACAGGTGGCTCTCGGAGCTGGCCCGCGAGCTCCCGGACGTGAGACGCCAGGCGGCGGACATCACTCGCACTCTTGGCGAGGTGCGCGTGGAGCTCGACGCGACCATCGACCGGCGACTGATCTGGCCTCCCGAGACCTTCCTCGAACGCCAGCAGTTCTCACTGGCGACGACGGGGCAACGCTACGACCGGCAGGGACAAGGTTGGACATCTTGGAACCAACTCGCGATGAGGCACCCATTGCGCAACGCTTTCGCAGCGGTCCTTCCTCATGTCTCGGGATTGCTCCCTGCGCAGCATTCGGATGCCACCAGGGCGCGACTGCACGGTCACCTGCTTTCGGGCGTGACCGAGTTGACTGGCGGCTGGACGTGGTTTCGCGAGGCACTATTTGCCCGGATTCGATCTTGGGGAAGTGATGTCAGGCCGAAAGAACGCGCAGACTCACTTCGCCACGAAGGCCGCAACGGCCACACCATTCGCCTCGGGCGGACCGACGAAGAGATCGGGTGCTCCCAGATCGTCCACGGCACGCCGATCGGTGAGCTTTCGCAGCTGCTGCCGGAGCGCGCGCCGATGACCTCGATGTTCGAGCGGGTGGGTGAGCCGCGCTCGCGCGCATACCGAAGCTCGGTTCACCTCCTCGTCGGCAAACATGGCGTTCCGAGTGCCCTCGAACCTCTTGCCCTCTTGTGTACGAGCGCGACGACGGACGAGAAGGCGTTCTTGCTACGAAGCCACGATGTCGACCAGGACCGCGTCCTACTCACAGCGGAACAGCTGATCGAAGGGCATCTGGTCGACACGGGTTCGTCACCATTGCGCTTCGTGCGCGAGGAAGCGCTGGCTGCGATGCGCAGCATCGTTCCGTTCCTCGACGACCACGCGATCTGGATCGACAGCCCCCACGACGGCTTGCCTCCGCAAGGGCTTCGTGACGATACCGAACTCCCGTGCAGTGATCCTTGGGCCCGAGGTCCCCACACGATGAAAGCCATCTACGAGTACCCGACACAACGAGCCCTCGGCGTATGTGGGCTGCCCACACGCACCCCCGTACGGGGAGTGTTCCTCTGCAACGAACAGGTGGCGCCCGGCCTCGGATTCGAGGGTTCGTTCCTGACCGCGACATCCGTCGCCAAGATCATCGGGTCGCAGTACCGAAGACAAGACTGGTTGCGCAGAGGCCCATGGGCCCGGCGCAGCGTTTAGGGCATATCGCTTGGCGCTCTGGTATGCTTTAGCGCATGGCAGCACCTCAGGAGGCACCTACACTCACCTTGCGACAGTTGCTCCGGCTCATGGTCGAGCGCGGCGCTTCCGACTTGCACATCACCACAGGCTCGCCGCCACAGCTACGTATCGATGGCTCCCTCGTGCCGCTTCGCCCGCCACCCCTCAAGCCGCGCGAAACCAAAACGCTTTGTTCCGAGGCCATGCCGGAAGACCAGCGTTTGCGCTTCGAGAAGGGCCATGAGATCGACTTCTCCTTCGGCGTGAAGTCACTGTCGCGTTTCCGATCGAACGTCTTCCTGCAGCGAGGCGCCGTGTCCGGTGCGTTCCGCGCGATCCCTTTCGAGATTCGGCCTCTGAAAGACCTCGGCATGCCGCCTGTCGTCGAAGAGTTGTGCCAGAGACCACGCGGGTTGGTTTTGGTTACCGGCCCGACGGGCTCTGGCAAATCGACCACCCTTGCCTCGATGATCGACAAGATCAACACCGAGAACCGTCACCACATCGTAACGGTCGAGGATCCCATCGAGTTCCTTCACTCGAACAAGCTTTGCCTAGTCAATCAACGAGAAGTGGGCTCCGATACCTCGAGCTTCAAGGACGCGCTCAAGTACGCTCTTCGTCAGGACCCCGACGTAGTTCTCATCGGCGAGATGCGAGATCTCGAGACCATCGAGGCCGCTCTGACCATTTCTGAAACGGGTCACTTGGTGTTTGCGACGCTCCACACCAACACGGCTTCACAATCGATCAACCGTATCATCGACGTGTTCCCGGCCGGGCAACAGAGTCAGATCCGAGCGCAGTTGTCGTTCGTGCTTCAGGGAGTACTGAGTCAGATGCTGCTGCCCCGCGCCGATGGACCGGGCCGCGTGATGGTCTGTGAGGCGCTCGTTCCGAACGCTGCCATTCGCAACCTCATTCGCGAGGACAAGGTCCATCAGATGTACGGCATCATGCAGACCGGCCAGGAAACATCGGGCATGCAGACGATGAATCAGTCGCTCCTGCACATGGTTGCCCACGGCGCCCTCGATCGGGAGCTGGCGGAGATTCGGTCGCCCGAGCCGGACGAATTCCGGCAAATGCTGATTCATTTAGACCAAAAGGGTTATCAGCAAGCGATTCGCGGCAGCGGCTGATTCGGCTTCCCGGCGGATTCTTACTAGTGTTAAGGGCGGGATGAGGTGATGGGAACCACAGCCAAAAGCCAGCGATGGGCAGGCGCGCTCGCCTTTGCGCTGTGCTTGTTATTTTCCGCTGCTGCCGCAGCTCAAGATTCCAAGCCGGCAGGGTCGAGCTTCTCCGTTGAGGATCGCGCGGAGGCGGCCGAGGCGTACGACCGAGGCACGTCTGCGTATCTGTCAGAGAGCTACGAGCTCGCAGCCCACTGGTTCGAGCGAGCACATCGCTTGGTTCCGACGTCCACCGCGCTGCTCCAAGCCGTGCGCGCACACCACAAGGCGGGCAACTCGATTCAAGCGGCCAACCTCGCACTACGACTTCGGGACGAGTATCCCTCGGACGTGCGGTCGAAGCAGATCGCCGACGCGGTCATCGAAGCCGTGCAGCCAGCGAACGTGCTGATCGAGGCCCGCTGTGAGAAGGCATGTACGCTCGAGCTCGACGGCGCCCTGATCGAACATCCAACGTTCTTCGCGACGCCCGATGTGGAACACTCCCTCAAGGTGGCTTTCGACAACGGCGAAACCTCCACCCCCGTGCAAGGCGCGGCAGGAACCGTCAAGACCGTAACGCTGGCCGCACCCGCAGCCCCGTCCGCTCCGCCAGTCCCACGATGGGCGTTCTTCTCTTCGCTGGGGGCGACCGTTGCGTTGGGCGCGGTCGCGACATGGTCGGGGATCGACGCCAACAAAGGCGTGAGCGCATACGAATCCGCTGCCCGAAGCGCCAGCTCGCCGGGCATCAACAACGGCACATCGCCGACTCCCCAACAGCAGGCTCAGGCACTACTCGAAGAGGGCCGGCAAAAAGAGCGACGGACGAATATTCTCATTGGCGTCACGGCTGCAATGGCCGCAACGACGGCCGTCCTGGGGGTCTTCACCAACTGGAAGGGCGAGTCTCGCGACGCCGCCTCCAAGCGCGTCGAGCCTGCGATCGGAGTGAGCACGAAGGGCGGCACCTTGATGCTCAAGGGACGCTTCTGATGAGTCCGAGTGCCAGTCTGGCGGGAGGCGGCCGGATGTCCCGACCGATGGCGGGGCGCCAGCTAGGTCGCTACGAGATCCTGACGCAGCTGGCTTCAGGCGGAATGGCTTCGGTGTACATCGCCCGGGCGCAAGGCGTCGCGGGCTTCGAGAGACTCGTCGCGATCAAGGTATTGCATCCTCATCTTGCCTACGAGCAGGAGTTCATCTCCATGTTCCTCGACGAGGCACGCCTCGCCGCCAGGATCCGTCACATGAACGTCGTGCCGACGCTAGACATCAGCGACAGCCCAGGCGACGGCTACTTCCTCGTCATGGAGTACATCGAGGGCGACCACCTCGGCGCCCTTCTCGGTCGAGCGGCCAAGAACGGCGACAGGCTGCCGCGGCCGTTCGTCTGTCGCGTACTGGTGGATACGCTTCAGGGGCTCGCAGCGGCGCACCGCCTCACCGATGAGCATGGAAAGCCACTGAAGCTCGTTCACCGCGACGTCTCGCCGCACAACATCCTCATCGGAACCGACGGCATCGCTAGACTAACCGACTTCGGGGTTGCGAAAGCCGACGTTCGCATGGCGTCGACGCGCGCGGGTCAGTTCAAGGGCAAGCTCTCGTACATGGCGCCGGAGCAAGCATCCTCGAGCGAAACCGACCAACGGTCCGATCTCTTCAGCCTTGGCATCATCCTCTGGGAGTCGTTGACCGGAAGACGACTTTTCAAAGGCGAATCCAATGCAGCCACGCTCAACAAGCTGCTCAATGACACCATCGTCCGCCCGTCCGAGCTTTGGCCGGAGCTCGAACCGTTCGACGACATCGTGATGAAGGCGTTGAGCCGCAACCCAAGCGATCGATTCCAAACCGCCGACGCGTTGGGCGAGGCGCTCGAGGACGTGGCCGGGCGCACGGGACTGGCCAAGACACGCGACGTCGCTGAAGTGGTTCGCGCGTTGAACGCTGAAAAGCTGCAGGATGAGCGTCAGCGCGTACGGGACTCCATCGAGGTCCTTGGTCGCGCCGAGATTGCGGCATCGAAAGTGCCGATGCCCCGTGGAGGCGTGCCACAGGGGAGCGAGACCGACCAGCGAGACGGGGACACCCGCTCGCATGTGCACTGGAGTGTCTCGGGGATCCTCAGCGACGGCACACCAGTCGTGGTTCGGAGGGGCGCGGCGGACTCCAACACGCTGAAGTGGTCCGTGATGGCTCTTGCAGTCGTCGTATTCTTGTACGCCGGCTTCCTGGTGTGGCAGCTCACGCGGCCTCCGGCACCCCGCGAACCCGTGGAGCCGGGGAGCCCGAGTGTGGAGGTCGAGCAATCGCCCCCCGCCGCGCGACCGGAGCCCACGGCTACTGATCCGGTCCACGTTGAAGAAGCCCAGAAGGCACCGGAACGCAAGAGCAGGTCCGCATCGCCACGCCCTCACCGACGACGGGCACGCCCGAAGGCCCCGAGTGCCGCCGAGCCCGCCCAGGAGCCGGTAAAGCCCGCAAAGAAGCCGGCTCGAGCGAAATCCCGCCCCGCTCCGCAGCCCGACCCGGTCGGCATCGACATTCAGAACCCGTACCGGAACTAGTCGGGCCCAGTGGCAGCCACAACGGAATTACGCCTCGCTTTTGACCAGGCGATCCCAAATCGGCTAGGGTTTTGAGAGACCCAGAGGGGATCGGGCGGAGAATTCATGGCCGAGTGGGTATACGAAGCGCGCACACGTGCGGGCGAAGTTCAAACAGGAATGATCGAGGCGGACAGCAAGGAAGCGGTGCAGTCGAGGCTGCGCGCGCGGCAGCTCAACCCGCTCAAGATCAAGAAAAAGGGACGCCAGCGCAAGCTGTCCTTTGGTACCGGCGTCACGCCCAAAGAACTGGTCGTGTTCACACGCCAGTTCGCGACGATGATCGATGCGGGTCTGCCCCTCGTTCAGTGTCTAGACATCCTGTCGAGCCGCGGGGACAACAAGGCCCTCAACGCGATACTCAAGGACGTGAAGGACCATGTCGAGCAGGGTGGCACGTTTTCGGAGGGTCTGGGCAAGCATCCCAAGCTCTTTGACGAGCTCTTCGTCAACCTGGTTCGCGCCGGTGAGATGGGCGGTATCCTCGACACCATTCTCAATCGGCTTGCCGGATACATCGAGAAGCGCGTCAAGCTCGCCCGACAGGTCCGCGGCGCGATGGTGTACCCAGTCGCCATCTTTTTCGTGGCGATCATCGTCGTGGTGGTCATGCTCGCGTGGGTCATTCCCAGCTTCAAGACCATGTTCTCCGAGTTCGGAGGCGAAGATGGCTTGCCTGCGCTCACACAACTGGTCATCACGGCGTCGGAGGGCTTCCTCAACAACGTTCACTGGATCATCTTGGGAACGGGCGCGTTCGTCTTCACCATCACGTGGATCTATCGGCAGCCGGTGGGCAAGCACTTCTTCCATAGAACATTGCTGGTTCTTCCAATTCTCGGGCCCGTGATGCGCAAGATCTCGGTCGCGCGCTTCACGCGCACCCTGGGGACCCTTCTCTCTGCTGGTGTTCCGATCCTCGACGCACTCGA
>QMMB01000021.1 GCA_003647035.1 Deltaproteobacteria bacterium
AAGAAGCGCTCGAAGCGTTCGAGCACTATCTCGAAGAAAGTCAGAACGCCGCACGCGAGCCAGAGGTGCAAGAACGGATCATCGCGCTTCGACAATCGATTGCAGAGCGAAGGGCGACCGAGCTCGCGCTCGAGGAAGCGACCATCCGTTATCAAACGCCGACGCACGACGGCGCACGCGTTCCGACTTCCGCGATTGTCGGGTCGAGTGCGTTGGCAGTGGTTGGTGTTGCCGGCGTTGCGGCGATGAGTGTAGGTCTTGCCAAGAACGGATCGTGCTCGGAGGAAGTCGCGGGACAATGCGTGACGGAGAGGTCTGCCACGGCGTGGACGTGGGTGTACGGAGCGCTCGGCGTTGCGGCCCTGGCTGGAAGCGCGACCTGGCTCGCGCTGAGCTTCAAACGCGCGAAGGAGAAGCGCAAGACGCGGGTGTCGGTATCACCAACGGGCGTGATGGTATCAGGAACGTTCTGAGGGCCGTATCAGCAAAGATACCTGCGGGTATCATGAAAAGCGCTATATTTTCAATATGTTGCGGAGCGTCCCGGCGGCGTCCACCATGTCCTTGGGGTCTTGCACGCGGGGAACTCGCACGATCGGAATGCGAGGGAAGTAGTCCGCCAGCACGTCGGCATTCGACGTCCTACTCAGGTCCTCCTTTGGGCTCCGATCGACATGGTTGAGCACGATTGCACGCACCGAGATCTTTCTTCTGCGAAGGGCCTCCAACGCGGTGAGTGTGTACGACAACACGCCGAGTGAGTTGCGCGCGACAACGACGGTTTGCAGATCGAGGAGCGCGCACAAGTCTGCAATCGTGTGCTCGCGATCAAGGGGAACCAAGACGCCGCCCACACCTTCCACGATCGCATAGTCGGCATCATGCGCGAGCTCGCGGACACGTTTCGCGAGTGCGCGCAGTGACCCGACGCGCGCTCCTCCACGCTTTTCGATCGCGTACGGCGCGAGGGGTTCCTTGGCGCGATACAAACCAGGCGCGCTCGCCAAGGACTCGTTGCCGCACGCGCGCGCGAGCTTGAGTGCGTCGATGGGATCCGGATCCACACCCGTCTCGATCGGCTTGATCGCGGCGACGCGTTTCCCTCTCTGAACGCACGCGAGCGTGAGCGCGGTGGCGAGCCATGTCTTCCCAACTCCCGTGCCCGTTGCCGTGATGAAGGCGCCCTTCACTTGCGGGCCTCCTCTTCGTCGCCGCCGAGCGACGCAAACGCGTCGATCGCTCGGTCGATGTGTTCTGGTCGATGTGTAGCCATGGCTGTGAGCCGAAGTCTGGCGGTTCCCTCCGGAACCGTGGGTGGCCTGATCCCCTGCACGAAGATCCCTTGTTCGAGAAGCTTCGCCGAGAGCCGCATTGTACGATCGTTTTCTCCAATTAAAACAGGGAGAATCTGGCTATCCCCATCGGGCACTTCGAAGCCGAGAAGACGGAGCTCGGAGCGAAGCTTGTCGGCATGGGAGAGCAAGGACTCGCGCGCTGCGTCGGCGCCGCGAACCAGTGTGAGAGCCGCGATCGCAGCGCGCGCCAGGAGAGGCGGCGGCGCGGTGGAATAGACGAAGCTGCGCGCCCGATTGCGAATGAGGGATACGACTTCTTCGCTCGCCGCAACAAACGCACCCGCAACCCCGAACGACTTCCCAAGCGTGCCGACCAGCACATCGGGTTCGACGCCCTGAGCCGCTGCCAAGCCCCGGCCGCTTGGCCCGAAGACACCGAGCGCGTGGGCCTCGTCGACTAGCAGTCCGGCGTCGAAGCGGCGCGCCAGGACTTCGAGGTCCCGGAGGGGGGCCGTGGTGCCGTCCATGGAGAAGAGAGAGTCGGTGACGATCAGCGCGCGGCGGGACCGAAGCCGGTGCTCGCGAAGGAGCGACTCGAGGTGCTCCGCGTCGCGGTGTGCATAGACGTAGACCTTGGCTCGTGACAGACGGCATCCGTCGATGAGGCTCGCGTGGTTGAGGGTGTCGCTGAAAACGACGTCGCCGGGGCCGGCAAGGGCTTGAACCGTTCCAACGTTTGCCGCGTAGCCAGTCGAGAAGAGGACGGCGGCGGGCGTGCCCACGAAGTCGGCGTACGCCACTTCGGCGTCGCGATGGGCATCCATCGTTCCTGTGATGAGACGGGAGGCGGCGGCCCCTACCCCCTCACCATGGGTCGCGGCCTCGGATGCGGCGACGAGGGTTGGGTGATTGGCGAGACCGAGATAGTTGTTGGAGCAGAAGCAGAGTACCGGGCGGCCGTCGATCCGGACCTCTGGGCCCTGTGGGCCGGAGATCCGAAGGGGCCGGCGGAGCAGGCCGGCGGCTTCGAGCTCGGAGAGGGCCACGCGGATTTGGGTCTGAAAGCCCATTGCCGGATCTAAGCCCAGCGCTCGCCGGGGGTCAAACCCGGCCATCGGAGCGTTGTTTCACGTGAAACGTCCCGAGGCCTCCCACGCCCATGCCGGGCGGACTCGCCAAGATGTTGCACGTGAAACATTCAGAGCTGAAGACCTTCACGGGGATCGCCCTCGAACGCCTCTTGGACCGTCTCCAACGCCTGTTCGACCTCTTCGGAATGGCCCTCTGGGAGGATGATCTCCAGATGGGCGATCAGATCGCTTTGCGGCTTTCCCTTGCGCTGGATTCCCTTTCCTCGCAGCCGAAGCTTCGAGCCGTTCTGAGAGCCCGCCGGGATCGAAAGCTGGACGCTGCCCTCTGGCGTTGGCACCGTCACCTTCGCTCCCGCGTATGCTTCGAGGGGCGTCACGGGAACCCTTACGTGGAGCTGCTTCCCGCGCATCGAAAAGTAGGGGTGCTTCCTCACTTTGACCTTCATCACGAGATCGCCCGGAGGACCACCATAGGCGCCGAGACCTCCCTGCCCCCGAAGCCGGATCTTCCCGTCGTTTCGCACTCCGGCGGGGACTCGAACTTTGAGGGTCCGCTCTCCCTCCGCCGAACGAAGACTCAGCTCCCTCATGCAGCCGAGGACGGCTTCACGGAAGTCGATGGTCACCTCCGACTGGATGTCGGCGCCCCGTTGAGGCGCCCGCACATAGGCCCCCCGACTTGGGCCGCGGCCCCCGAAAAGATCCTCGAGGTTGAACTCCACGTGACCTCCCCGCCCGCCCCCTGGTGCCCCGCCTCCGAAAATATCTCCGAAGTCGAATCCCCCGAAGCCCCCCGGCCCCCCGGCCCCCCGGGTCGCCGCTTGGTAGGCCTCGGGGTCGAAGCCTTCCCGCAGGCCCATCTCACCGAACTCGTCGTACAGTTTCCGCTTGTCGGCGTCGGAGACGACGGCGTACGCAGCGGACACATCTTTGAAGCGCTCCTCCGCCTCCTTGTCGTCCGGGTTGCGATCGGGGTGGAGCTCCTTGGCGAGCTGCCGGTATGCTTTCTTCAGGTCCTGCGGGCTTGCGTCGCGCGACACCCCCAGGATCTTGTAGAAATCACGCTCAGCCATAGCGGCCCAGCATAAGCATTCGTCGCCGTCTTTCAATGTCGCACGAGCCCGAGGACACGCATAAACGTCTCAAAAACGACTCATATACGCCATATCTGTCGGCTTTGGTTTCGCTGAGAGCCATTTTTGCTCTTCTTCCAATCGCTACAGGCGTTCTTGCTGCCTTCGGGGCCGCATGATACTCGCTCGCCATGGGCTTGGTCGATGTTAGCCGCCTTCCGCAGCATGTCGCCATCATCATGGATGGCAACGGGCGATGGGCCCAGGGCAGAGGCGAGCCGCGAACAGCGGGGCACGAACGAGGTGCAGATGCGGTGCGTGCAACGATGCGCGCTGCGCGGCGGCTCGGTATTCCCGCCTTGACCTTGTACGCGTTCAGCGAACAGAACTGGGACCGTGCACCGGCGGAGATCAATGCACTCGTCGATTTGCTGTGCGAGTGCCTCGTGTCGGAACGCGACGAGCTCGTCGACAACGAGATTCGGTTGTCCGCCATCGGTCGGCTGCACAAGCTTCCGCAACATGCGCAGGCGCGGTTGCGCTCGCTCAGCTCCGAAACGGAGTTGCACAAAGGGATGACCCTGACGCTTGCACTCTCGTACGGTGGACGTGAAGAGTTGATCGATGCGACGCGCACGCTTGCAAGCAAAGTGCGCGATGCTGAAATCGATCCCAACGACATCGATGAAGCAGCGCTTGCTCGCTTGCTTCCCTCGATGGATGTCGGTCCTGTCGACCTGCTGATCCGCACCGGCGGAGAGCAACGGATCAGTAACTTTCTCCTTTGGGGATCCGCCTACGCCGAGTTCTATTTCACGGATGAGCTCTGGCCAGATTTCGATGCAAATTCGCTATATTACGCGATTGAGGCATACCAGGGACGGGAGCGGCGATTCGGCCTCGTTCCCGGCGCTGAGGACGGCGCGTCCCCGGGCGCGGCAGGCCACGAACTGGAGCGCGCAATATGAATGACGCGATCGAACAACCACCCATGAAGAAGGGCCTGTCGGGCACGGCGCTGCGCGTTGCGACCATCGTGCCGCTCGTTCCGCTCATCTTGTGGATGATGTTTGCGGAGCCTCGCTTGCCGTGGCGCGTGTTCATCTTTACCTGCATCGCGATCGCCGGTTACGAGGTGATGGCGATGAAAGTTCCGACGCCGTACGGGCTTCGCATTTGGGGTGCCGGCACGTCGGTTTTGTTTGCGTACGCGATCATCTTCATCGGCACTACGACCGCCGTGTATGGCGTGGTGTTGCTCATCACCGTCGGCGCGATGGCATGGAGCTTGTTGCAAGAAGATCCGCTTCACGATGCAAGCTCGCGCATCGGTTGGCTGCTTGGCGGACCGATCTATGTCGGAGGTAGCCTCGCCGCAGTGGCGCTGGTGCGTGATTTCCCTCCCACTGGGGGCTGGGTTCTTCTTGCGATGGCCCTCGCCTGGGGCAGCGACACGTCCGCCTATTTTGTTGGACGAAAGTTTGGAAAGACCAAGCTCGCCCCTCGCATCTCTCCGAAAAAGACCCTCGAAGGGGCCGCGGGTGGCCTGGCCGCCTCCGTTGGCCTCGCGGTCATCATCAGCTTTTTTCTCCCGAAGTTCGGTGTGCTCGATGCGATCGCGCTCGGCATTCTCGGAGGCGCCGCGGGTCAAGGCGGGGACCTGTGGGTCTCCGTGCTCAAGCGCAGCAGTGGCGTGAAGGACAGCGGAGGTATTCTCCCAGGTCACGGCGGCATCCTCGATCGCGCAGACGCGCTCGCGTTCACCGCTCCGGCGACCTGGGCCTACGGCCACTTCATCGCTGGATTCTGATACGCTTCCCCCGTGACTGGGTTTCGGAACGTGTGCGGGCGCGCCGTGCTTTCGGCGTCGCTCCTGCTCGGCTGCGATCAGGGCATCTCTCCTGACGCTGCTTCGACGAAGACGGCAGGTCCCGAGTCAGTGGCCACCGATGAATCGACTCCGCCTGTGATCAACGCGGAGTGGGTTGCCTCCAAGTTGCAGGCGCCCCCTCCGCCTCCCCGTAAGGACTGGCTCCGAGAGATCGAGAAAGATCCGATCGCCGCGCTGAAACAGATGGACCCGAGTGCGCTCCAAGCGAACCGGGGCCACCCCACTGCTCCGGTCGAGCTCAGCGCGAAGAGCAGCCCGATCCGCCCGAAAAACACTGCGAAATACGATCCCACCAAGCCCCTGCGAGACTGGCCCCCCGTGGTGGGGCAATTCTATCCGAACCTGCTCTTGAAGGATCAGACGGGGCAGGCCACCGCGATCGGTGACTTCCGAGGGAAGGTCGTGCTCGTCGAGGTCGTCGGACTCACGTGCAAAGCTTGTCATGCCTTCGCGGGCGGCAACGAGCCCGGCAAGAAGCGCTTTCGCGGCATCGCACCTCAGCCAGGCCTCGACTCCATCGAGCAGTACGCGCAGGGCTACGCCAAGGTCTCACTCGACCATCCGGACATCGTCTTCGTGCAACTCGTGCTCTACGGAATCGATGGCCGTAGCGCGCCGTCCGAGGAGGACGCGCGCGCCTGGGCGAGTCACTTCGGAATGGATCGTAACAAGAACCAGGTCGTCCTGATCGGAGATCAGCGCTTCATCAGCCCGCAAACCAGGAAGCTCATTCCAGGCTTCCACCTGATCGATCGCAGCGGCATCCTGCGCGCGATGAGCAGCAACGACCCACGTCATGACAGCCTTCACGAGTCATTGCTGCCGAAGCTCGCAAGCCTCGTGAAGGACGGGCCCTGACTAGAAACCCCTCTAGCGGGCGGCCGCCTTCTTGATCATGCCGAGATCGAGGATTGCGCCTCCTTCTCCGACGACGTTTGGCTGCCTCCCGTCCCACTTCTCCACGGCACGTAAGAACACGATTTCAGACGTAATTGTGCGCCGGAGGAGCTCCTGCGCCTTCGCTTCGGCCTCGGCTTTGGCCAGCATGGCCTTCGCCTCACCTAGAGCCCTCGCTTCGACTTGTTCGGCTTCGACCTTGATGCGTGCAAGATCATTTGTCGCGGTGAGCGCGCGCTGCTCCGCGACCTGCTTTGCCTCGACCGCCTGCTGGTACTGGGAGTCGAACTGGAAGTCCGTGATCGAGAGCTCGGTCACCAGAACGTCGCTCTTGGCAAGCGTCACCCTGATGCTCTCGGCGAGGGTCTCCTTCACTTGTTGACGTCTGGTGATCAGCTCTTCGGCGGTGAACTGCGCAGTTGCCTGTTTGAGCGATTCTTGAAGCGCTGGATCGATGATCGTGTGCTCCACGGCCAAGCGCGTCCCGATCTCGCGGAAGATCTTGACGAGCTCCGTGGGGTCGAGACGGTAGTTCAATACGATCCTCGTCGATACGACCTGAAGGTCTTTGGAGGACGCCGTCGCGCTCGCCTCCATCCTCTGGACACGCATCGAGATGTTGATGATGTTTGTCTGCACGGGCATCCGGAAGTGGATGCCTTCCGGCAACGCCGCTTCTTGGATCTCGCCCCACTTGGTCACCACGCCGAGGTTGCCGGCGTCGACTTGAGTGCAGCCTGTCAGCCCGATCGTCAGAACGCTCGCACCGAGCACTCGCAGTAAAAGTTGCTTGAATTTCATGTACATGTCCTTCGTTTATAGAGCCTCATTGCCCATTGTCTACTCGACCTGCTCACCAATCAAGAATGGCCACCATGAGGCCAGTCGCCACGATGAGCGCGCCGGCCACGCTGTCGCCGTAGCGTTCGAACCACTTCCCTTTGAACAGTTGCGCGCCCGAGTGCGCCAAAGCGACCAAGGTGACCATCGCGCCGACCGTCGCGACCTCGTATGCCACGACGACGCAGAGCGTCTCCACGGCTGACAGCGGGGCTGCGGCGAACAGGATCGGAATCACGGCGACGCACGGGTCCGCGCAATAGATCAAGAACAGCGACCATGTCGATGCGCGCGACGCGTCGTGCACGTGATCGTAGTGATGATGATGATGCCCATGCAGCCGATGCACGAACGCGCCCCGGAGACCCCAGATTGCGTAGGCGACGCCGAAGCCGATCAGCAGTAGACCCGCGACCGACACCATGCGCTCGCCCAGTGATTGAAAAAGCTGCGCGCCAAACATCAGCGCGAGCAATCCGAGCAGCACCGAGACCGTCACGTGGCCGAACCCGCAGATGAACGCCACGCGCGCCGCTCGCCCCCTCGACCAGTTGCGCGCCCGCGCCACCGCGGCGATGGGCACCCAGTGGTCCGGCGCCAAAGAATGCAATGATCCTATGGTGATAGCGCCGACTGCAAGAGACACGAAGAGGCTAGTGGTGCTCATGATGATGCTCGTGCGGAAGTCCTGCCGCGGACTGCTCGGCCGGCGCAGGGCGCAGCTTCTCGAGCCACTGCAACCAGGCGTCGATGCCTTCTCCCGTCTTCGCCGACACCTCCAACATGTTGGCCTCGGGCATCACGTGTGCAATCGCGTCTTCCACCGCTGCCAGGTCGAAGTCCAAATGCGGAATCAAGTCGACCTTCGTGAGCAAGACCAGGTCCGCCTTCTGAAACATGACGGGGTACTTGAGCGGTTTGTCTTCGCCTTCGGTGACCGATAGCGCGACGACGTTCGCCGCTTGGCCGAGGTCATAGATCGCAGGGCAGACCAGGTTACCGACGTTCTCGATGAAAAAGATATCGCGGTCCTCCGACGGGAAGTCGTGCAGAGCACGATGAACCAGACGCGCATCGAGATGACAGGCCGATCCCGTCGTGATGGTCGCCGAGACGATACCCGAAGCGTTCAGCCGATCGGCGTCGCGATCGGTCGCCAGGTCACCGCTGACAGCCCCGAGCTTGAGGTGCTCGCCTGCCGCCTTGGCGGTCGCCTCGAGAACCGCGGTCTTTCCGGACCCCGGCGAGCCCATCAGATTGATCGCCAACATGCCTAACCCTTGGAAATGACTCCGATTATGCCCTGCCTGGGCGTCGTTGTCGGAGAGGATTCGCTGCTGCACCTCAATGGGCACGATTTCTGGATCACCGCATCCGCAGGTCTCACACATGGGGGGCCTCCATTTCAATCCGTTGCAAGATGATCTCGTCTCCCTCGAGCATGCGAGCCGGCCGCCCGCAGTCGTCGCACCGTAAGATCGCGCCACGCGCGACGGCGCGGTCGCATGAGGAACATGCCCAGGCTGCGGCCACCATGTCGATCGACAGCTCGGCGCCATCACAAATCGTTCGTTCCCGAAAGGTGTCAAACGCGGTCTTCAGCAACTCGACCTCGACCCCGGACAGCTCGCCGATCTTTAGGTGCAACCGATACACACGAGAGCCGCCGTGCGCATCCGCTTCTTGCTGCACGCGATCGATCAAAGAAGCAACGATGGAGTATTCGTGCATGCCGCTACTCGCTTTCGAACTCCGGTGAACGTTTTTCGAAGAAGGCCGCGAGCCCTTCGGCGAAGTTCGGGCCGTCCGCGATCCGCGCGAGTTGTGTGAGCTCGGCGTCGAGATGAACGTCGAGGCGATCCATCCCTGCGGCCTGATTGAGGAGATTCTTGGCTACACCGACTGCCGCAGTGGGCGATTCCGCAAGCTCGGTCGCGATTTTCAATACCTCAGCATCAAGCGAACCATCTGGAACTACTCGGTTAATCAGCCCCCAGCCGAGGGCCTCTCGCGCGGTCAAGCGTGGATTCAAGAGCACCAGCTCGAGTGCCTTTCGAAGGCCTACCAAGCGGGGCAAAAAGAACGTCGAGCTCTCCGCGCCGGTGAGTCCGGTCTTGAAGTACGCCCACTCGAACCAGGCGCGCTCCGAGGCGACGACGAGGTCACAGCTCATCGCGATTCCGAAACCACCTGCGGCAGCCGGGCCGTCGACGGCGGCGATGAAGGGCTTCGGCGCTCGGCGGATCTCCGAAATCGTGCTGTGGATGTACTCGAGGATCTGTTTGAAGATCTCTCCGTAGCCCTCATCCGGTTTCCGGGTCTCTGGCTGCAAGTAACCGAGCTCGTCTTGGTTCCCGCCGTCGCGGATGTACTTCAAGTCGGCGCCGCTGCAGCACACGCCGCCCTCGCCACGAATCACCACCGCGCGCACGTCACGGTCGCGCGCGAGTTGCAACCCGGCCCGCCGGAAGTCCTGGGCCGTCTCCACGTCGAGCGAGTTGAGGCGCTCGCGACGTGCAATTGTCAGGATGCCCACGGCGCCTTCCCGCTCGACTCGAATGTGTTTCATCTGCTCCATTTGCTCTATCTTGCCCATCGCTCAGCAAATCCTCGGGAGGAGCTCGCCCTCCGGTTCGGCCAACAGGCGGCTTCCGAACCCCGTGTCGAGCACCACGAATCCGGGTCGCTCGGTCACGCATTCACCTACAATTGCAGCGTTTCGCCCCAACGGGTGCGAGCGGATGGCGTCGAGCACTCCGTCTGCGCTCTCGGGCCGCAGCCCAAAGACCGCCTTGCCTTCGTTGGCCGACACCAGTGGGTCGATGCCGAGGAGCTCCCCGACAGCGCGGACCTCGTCGCGGAGCGGGACCGCCGTCTCGTCGATGATGATCCCGACGCCGCTCTTCTCGGCCATCTCGTGCAGCGCGCTGGACAACCCGCCGCGACTCGGATCCTTGAGGGCCACCACGCCCGCCCCTCCGACGTCGGGTGCGCGACGCACCAGCGTGTGCACCGGTGCAACGTCGGATGCGAGAGTCGTGTCCAAAGCAAGCTCGTTCCGCGTCGCCATGATCGCGAGCCCGTGATCGCCCATCGTTCCTGTGACCAAGATCTTGTCGCCTGGTCGAAGCCCCGCATCGGAAACCAGCCGCTTGGTGAGACCGACCCCTGTCGTGTTCAGCACAAGGCCATCGAGCTCGCCGTGTCCCATGACCTTGGTGTCGCCCGTCACGATGGTCGTACCCGCTTCCTCACAGGTGGCGCGGATCGACTCCCAAATTCGCTTCAGCGTATCGCGCGAGAAGCCGTCTTCGATGATCACTGCGCAGGTCAACGCCAGTGGCTCTGTCGCCCCCATCATCGCGAGATCATTGACAGTTCCAGAGATTGCTAGGCGTCCAATGTCGCCCCCGGGGAACTCGATGGGCTTCACCACGTGCGAGTCCGTCGCGATCACCAGGTACTGGTCGCCGAGTCGGATCGCCGCGCCGTCGTCCATCGCAGCCAGCCCGATGCCGTCGTCTCCAACATCGCCTAAGCCCTTGGCGAACACCTGCTCGATCAGCGCGCGCATGGCGCCGCCGCCCGTGCCGTACTTGAGCGTGATCCGTTCGTCGATGAGCCGAGCATTGCGCGTCATGCGGCGCCTCGTTTCATCGACCGGAGATCTGGTTGTCCACCGTACTGATGCCAGATTCTACAGGTGCCCTCTGCACTGACCATGCACGCGCCAACCGGCTGGTCGGGCGTGCACCCTTTGCCAAAGAGTTGGCACTCGGACGGCGATGAGATGCCCGCCATGATGTCGCCGCATTGGCACTGCTGCACGAGCTTGGGCGGCGCGTAGCTCCAAAGCGCAGATGCATCGATGGTGAAACGCTTTCGCGTGTCGTACCGCGCAAACTCATCACGCAAGCGCAGGTTCCCGTTGGGCACGTGCGCGATGCCCCGCCAACGTCCACCTGTAGGCCGAAATACGCGCCAGAGAAGCCTTTGCGCGGGGACATTCCCCTCGCGTGTGACGCAGCGCGGAAAGGCGTTTTCTACGCGGGGCTCGCCGCTGTTGATCACCTCGAGGAGCTTTACCAGGCCCGCCAGCACATCGAGCGGCTCGAAGCCTGCGATGACCACCGGCAAGCCGTGGCGCTCGACGAACTTTTCGAAAACCGCCGAGCCGGTAATCGTTGCCGCATGCCCCGCGGCGAGAAAGCCTTCGATCTTCGTTTCCGGCATCTCCGCCACAATTTCCATCACGGGCGGGATGTACTTGTGCGCAGACAGCACAGAGAAATTGTCTGGTGGATCATCGACCAGCACCGCAGCCGTCGCGACAGCCGTCGTTTCGAACCCCGAGGCAAAGAATACGATCTCCTCGTCGTGCTCGCGGGCGAGGTCTACCGCCTGCGTCACGCTGTACACCACGTCGACCTTCGCGCCCTCCGCCTTCGCATCCGCAAGGGACTGCGATGTGCCCGGCACGCGCAGCATATCGCCGTAGGAGGCGACGCGAACGCCTTGCTTCGCGAGTGCGACCGCTTCGTCGACCTCCGGAACATCGGTGACGCAAACCGGGCAGCCAGGCCCCATGATTACCTGCAAATTCTCTGGGAATGCGGCCCGGAGCCCGAACTTCGCGATCGCCTGTTCGTGGCTTCCGCACACGTGCATGACCGAGATGGGAGCGTGGTCGGCCTGTTGCACGAGGCGATCGAGCGTGTCGCGAAGTCCGCGTGCGCGCGCGGGATCTCGGAACTTCATTTGGGCGAATGGGTCACTCGGACTCATCACCCGCTCCCTTCTGCACACGAACCGCATCGGGCGCTGCCTCGATCTCGGCGCGAACGTCGGCAGTCATCAAGTCTTGCTCGTCTGCGAGCCGGAGCAGCTCGTCGTACAAGGCCAAGGTCTCCGCCGCCTCTTCGGGCGGGATCCGGCGGATCGCAAAGCCGACGTGGTTCAAGATGAAATCGCCCGGCTCCACCGGCATGTCGCAGACCTCGAGACGGACCTGCTTCCTCACCCCCCAGAAGTCGACGGTCGCGATCTGCATCTCGCCGTCGACTTCGATCACCTTGCCTGGGACACCTAAACACATGGGAAAGCTCCTCGGGGTATCAACCTTTGTCTCCCAGAAACGCGTCCGCGATCAAGGCCTGACCGAGGGCGATTCCCCCGTCCCCGGGCGGAACTTCGCTGTGCCGTAACACCCTGATTTTACTTGCTAATTTCTGGCCAACTCCGCCTGCGAGCCGCGCGTTGTGGAAAACGCCGCCCGTGAGCGCCACGGGCACGTCACCGACCTCTGCCAGGAGGCCCTCTACAACCTCCACGGTGAGGTTGACCAGGGTATTGTGAAAGCGCGCCGAAACATCGGCCGGGGAGCGCCCCGCCACCACATCTTCGACGGCGGCGCGCACCGTCGGGCGCAGATCCACCTCCATCGGTGTCTCATTGCGATCCAGCGCGAACGGGTAGGCCTCGCGCACCGCGTCGTTTGCAACATGGTCCCAGGCGATGGCGATCTGTCCTTCGTAGGTCGATAGCGGTCTGTTCAGGGCGAGCGCACCGAAGCCATCGAAGTAGCGCCCCACGCCGCGGGCTAGCGGTGCGTTGAGCTCCCGCTCGATCATCTGAGATACGATCCGAATCGATTGCGGCGGCACGTCCGCAAAGAGTGGAAGAGAGTCGATCGGAGGCTGGCCATCGAAGGCATCGTGCAACAGCGCGTATCCAATTCGCCAAACCTCGCGCATCGCCAGATCGCCGCCGGCCAAGCGAACCGGCCGAAACGTCGCGAGCCGTTCGAACCGATCCGCAAAACACAGGAGAAACTCGCCACCCCAGGACGTGCCGTCTTCGCCAAAACCCGTCCCATCGTAGGCCACGCCAAGCACCGGGCCCTGCACCTCGTGCTCCGCCATCACGCTCGCGACGTGGGCATGATGATGTTGTACGCCAACCAGGATCGCATCGTTCTGCGCTCTTGCGTATCGCGTCGACAAGTACCCTGGGTGCAGATCGTGGGCGATGACTTCTGGACGAACCGAGAGAATGGTTTGCATCCGCTCGATGGCCTCTTCGAAGAACTCGAGTGCGGCGACGGTCTCGAGATCGCCAACATGCGGGCCGAAATAAGCCGTATCTCCCATCGCGATGCAGAAGGTGTTCTTGAGATGCGCGCCACAGGCGAGCACGGGACGGGATACCGGTTTCGCCAAGTGAATAGGTCGCGGAACGAAACCTCGAGAACGACGCATCACGGTGGGTGTGCCCGCGATGACTCGGACTACCGAATCGTCACATCGCATCGCGATGTCGCGGTCGTGCAGCAGGATCGCATCGGCGATCCCGTCGAGACGACGCCTCGCTTCGCCGTTGTCGCGGCAGATCGGCTCGTTCGAGACGTTGGCCGAAGTCATGACGAGCGGCCGCCCTACGGCCTCGAGCAGCAGGTGGTGCAGCGGCGCATACGGCAAAAACAAGCCCAAAAACGGCGTTTCGGGACTTACCTCGGCGGCGATGCTCGATCTGTCCTTCGCGCGCACGATGACGATCGGCCGCTCGGACGCGGTCAGCAGCGCCTCTTCTTCCGCGCTGATCTCTGCGACGGCCTTCGCCGCATCGAGGTCCGCCGTCATCACCGCAAACGGCTTCTCGTCTCGATGCTTTCGCGCGCGAAGCAGTCGCACCGCCGCCCCATCGGCTGCGTCGCAGGCCAGATGAAACCCGCCCAGACCCTTGACGGCGACTATCGCACCTCGTCTTAGAAGATCTGCGGCGGCTTTCAGTGGATCGGTCGCGCGAAGCGCGTCGCCGTCGAGCCCGGTGAGACTCAGCGTGGGCCCGCATTTCGCGCACGCGTTTGGTTGCGCGTGAAAGCGTCTGTCTTCGATGTCGTCATACTCACGCTGGCACGCGGGGCACATGTCGAACCTCCGCATCGTGGTTGCGGCCCGGTCGTAGGGGATACCTGTTGCGATTGTGAACCGCGGCCCGCAGGCGGTGCAGTTCGTGAACGCGTAGCCGTAGCGACGATTCGCGGGATCCAAGACCTCGGCCTGACACTGTGGGCAGGTCGCGAGATCCGGGGGAATCGACAAGCTCTTGTCTCCCCGAAGATCGCTCGATTCGATGACGAAGCCTTCCGGGGACTCGTCCGGGATCCGGTGCGATCCAAGCTCCAAAACATGGGCTGAAGCCGGCATATCCACCTGTAATTGCTCTATAAATACCTTGATGAGCTTCTCGGGCCCGAACGCTTCGATCGTGACGCCGCGGGGGTCGTTCCGGACCCGTCCGCGAATACCGAGACGCTGGGCAAGCCGGTATACCCACGGTCGAAACCCAACGCCTTGCACGGTCCCGCGGACCTCGATTCGCTGCCCTGTCATCACGGTCCGTCTTCAGAGACACCGAGAACGTACGCGACAACCTCCCACTTCTCTTCGTCGCTCAACGTTGGCCACGCGGGCATCGACGTGCCTCGCTTACCCTCACTCAGCACCCTGTAAATGCGCCGCGGTCCCGTGTTTGCGCGCCACTCGCGGCTCTGAAAATTCGCTGGCTGTCCCGACAAACCCTGGCGTCGAGCCCCGTGTCCATTCGCCCGGACCCCGTGGCAAAGCGCGCACTTCGCTCGGAACAGAGCGCGGCCGCGATCGCGAGCCTCGTCGGAGGCGATCCGATCGACCGGGACCTCGATCTTGCTGTAGTCGACCGCCATCGCATCACTCCGGGCGTTACAGGCCCAGAGTGCGAGCGACATGATCAGCGCTCCGATTGCTTTCATCGTGGGACTCCGATCGAGTCGGCGGGTATCCCATCTCGGTGAGCTCCTGCACGACGCGTTCGACCAGCTCGGGAATGCTTGCTTCGACCGCGGGTGTTCGCTCCAGGCCCAGCTCGATCGACTCGGGCACGACGCCGATGACCACGACGCGCTTGGGATACCGGTCGAGCAGGCTGGCCCCCGCAAGCAGGTCGGCGACCCCAATTTGGTGCGGAGAAAGCCGCTCGTACACCGCCCCAGCCACCTCGTCACCTTCGATTCGCACCTGCGTACCCGGTGGCCCTTCGCCCTTGATCGCATCGATCAAGATCAGCTGATCGGCGCTGTCGACGAGTGGAAGAAGGGAGAGTCCGAGCGTGCCGCCGTCGAGCGCAACCACGCCCTCGGGGAGCTCGTACTCGCGGACCAGTTTGTGAACCGCCGCGACGCCAGCACCGTCGTCCGTGCAGACGACGTTGCCGAGCCCCAAGACGAGGACCGGGGTGCGGTCACTCATCTCGGTTGCGCCAGCTCTTTGGCAGGAATTTGTAGCCACTGAAGAGGGAGTCGATCAGGCCCATGCCCTCGACGCGAGACACCAGGATCGCGCTCCAGATGTGGTGTGCAACGAAACCGAGGAGGAACCACATGGCCACGTGATGGATCCAACGCGCCGTTTGCACGCCGCCGAAGATCGGGATCAGGAACTCCCACATCTGCATGTAGCCCGTGGCGCTCACCGAATAGAGAGCGAAGCCGGTCAGAATCATGAGGAGGTAGAG
>QMMB01000022.1 GCA_003647035.1 Deltaproteobacteria bacterium
ATGAAGGACGGAGCGGAGCATCGCGAAGGCTTGGTCGCAAGGCTCGAGCCGGAAGAGTACATCGTCTTTCCAACCTACGACATCGCCCTTCAATGCAATGTTCTGCAAAAGCTCGAGGGGACGGATGTCCCGGTACCGCGCGTTCGGTGGTTCGAGCCGGACTCGGCTGTGTTGGGCGTGCCGTTCTACATCATGGATCGCGTCGCTGGCGAGGTGCCGAGCGACAATCCGCCCATGCACGACGAGGGCTGGATCGCAGACGATCTCTCCGAGGCGGAGCGAACGACCGTCTGGTGGAACGGGTTCGAAGCGATGTGCAAAGTGCACCGTCTCGACTGGAAGGCGCTGGGTTTTGAGTTTCTGTTGGAGCCCAAGCGAGGCGCAACGCCGCTCGAGCAGCAGTTGCACTACTATCAGGAGTACTTCGAGTGGGGCATGCCGCGCGATCGGCACCCGGTGATCGCCCAAGCGCTCGACTACCTCGAGGCCAACAGGCCGGAAGAGAATCAGACCGCGCTATGCTGGGGCGACTCGCGGCTTGCAAACGAGATCTTCGACGACCTCGAGGTCGCCGCGGTGATCGACTGGGAGATGGCGCGAATCGGCGACCCCGTGCAGGACCTCGCCTGGTGGCTCGCGTCCGATCGGTGCTTCTCGGAGGGGCTCGAGCTCGAACGCCTTGCTGGCATCCCGAGCCACGAGCAAACCGTCGCGCGCTGGGAAGAGACGACCGGCCTCGACGCCTCCAACTTAGGCTACTACTTCATTTTGGCGCTGACTCGCTTCTCGATGCAGATGGCGCGGATCGCTCAGTACATGAAAAAGATCGAAATCATCGACGAAGAGAACGAGTTCGACTACGAGAACCTCGCCTCTATTACTTTGCGTCGCGCACTAACGGAGCTTTGAAGATGGGTCCACTCGAGGGAATTCGAATCGTTGAAATCGAGGGTATCGGTCCTTGCCCGTTCGGAGGGATGTTGCTCTCCGACCTCGGGGCCGAAGTGATTCGCGTCGGCCGGCCTCAGCCCTCTTTCTTGCAGGCGAACTTCGACGTGATGAGTCGTGGGAAGAAGAGCATCACGCTCGACCTGAAGAAGCCGGAGCACAAGGAAGCGCTGCTCAAGTTGGTGGCGACCGCCGATGCCCTGATCGAAGGCTTTCGACCGGGAGTCATGGAACGCTTGGGGATTGGCCCCGATGTTTGTCTCGAAGTGAACCCACGCCTCGTGTTCGCTCGAATGACCGGTTGGGGACAAGAAGGACCTCTCGCACCGCGCGCGGGGCACGACATCAATTATATTGCACTCGCTGGAGCGCTCCACGGCATCGGCCGCAAGGGCGAGCGCCCCACCATCCCGATGAATCTGATCGGTGATTTCGGAGGGGGCGGCCTCTTGCTGGCGTTCGGCGTGGTCACCGCCCTTCTCGAAACGCAAAAGTCCGGCAAGGGACAGGTTGTCGATGCGGCCATGGTCGATGGTGTCGCAACGTTGATGGCCAGTGTGTACGCCGGCATGCAGCAGGGCTTCTGGTCCGACAAGCGTGGGGAGAACCTGCTCGATTCGGGCGCCGCCTTTTATGAGGTCTACGAGACGAGCGACGGTAAGTACGTCTCGATCGGCGCCCTCGAGCCGCAATTCTACCAGGAGCTCATCGAGAAGCTCGGTCTCGCAGGAAGTGCACCAGCCGCGGGCGATCACTTGAACCCAGCCAAGTGGGATGAGCTGCGCCCGGCGCTCGAAGAGCTCTTTCGCCAGAAGACGCGCGACGAGTGGTGTGAGGTCTTCGAGGGCAGCGACGCGTGCTTCGCCCCCGTCCTGACTGCCGCCGAGGCATTCGAGCACGAGCATCACGTCGCGCGGCGCTCGTTCGTCGATATCGACGGCATCAAGCATGCCGTGGCTGCCCCCCGTTTCTCGCGCACCAAGTCGGCGGACCCAGCACCCACCACAGAGCGCGGTGCGGATACCGAAGAGGTCCTGCGCCAGTGTGGCGTCACGCTTTCCTGAGAGAGGGCTCAGCATGATCACCGATTTCGACGACTACCTGATCCATCAAGCCCCTTTGCCGATCAATCAAAGCGGCATTGTCAACCGCAACGCGTACGACCGCTACTGGCTCAACGGGTTTGACAAAGCGGGCACGTTCTTGTTCGAGGCAGGCCTCGGGCGGTATCCAAACCGGTTCGTTCAGGATGCGCATTTCAGCGTCGCCATCGACGGGGTCCAGCATTCGTTTCACGCGTCCCGAAGGGTGCCCGACAACCCGATGGATAGCTCGGTCGGGCCGCTGCGCGTCGAGGTCGTCGAACCCATGCGGGTCCTCCGCCTGATCGTCGATCCGAATGAGACCGAGGTCGAGTGCAACCTGACATTCCACGCTAAGGCGCCACCGGTGCAGGAGCCGAAGAACGTCATGTGGGACGGCAACCGCTTGATCATGGACACCCAACGCTTCACGCAGTCGGGCACTTGGGAAGGGTATTTCTCCATCAAGGGCCGGCGTATCGACGTCAAACGCACCGAGGTCATCGGCTTCCGAGACAAGTCTTGGGGCATGCGCCCCGTGGGAGGGTACGAGGAGGGGGCACCCAGCAAACTGACCACCGACCCCGCGGTGTACTGGATCTGGTGTCCGATTCACTTCGATGGTTTCTGCACCCATTTCCTCACGCGCGAAATGCCCGACGGGCATGCGCAAGAGCTTTCGGCGTCGATCGTCAAGACGTATGGCGACGGTGAAGAGGTGCCGAAGGACGTTCTCGAAGCAGACGAGGAAACCATGGCGTCCGGAACGAACACCATCAAGTGGCGTAGCGGCACGCGGTGGCCGGAGGGCGCGACGCTCGGCTTCGTGAAGCGGGACGGGACCAAGCTCGAGATCGAGATCGAACCACTCTTCCGATTTCAGATGATGGGTATCGGCTATCAGCATCCCGAGTGGGGCCACGCGGTATGGCGCGACGAGCTCGAGATCGGCTACGAGAGTTGGAAGCTCGATGAGGTCGAGCCCGACGAGTACTGTTCGATTCACGTCCACAACGTCGTGCGTGCCAAAATGGGCGACCAGACGGGCATCGGCATTCTAGAGACCATCGTCTTCGGACGACACGAGCCAAGCGGATTCCAAGATCTCTTCGACGGCGCCCCTGGCTAGAAGGCGTAGCCGCCGCCAATGGAGATAATCGGGAAGGCATCTGGGTAGAAAGCGTTTCGGAAAACGGGGATCTTGAGAGACGTGGCAACGAACGCGCCCTTACCGACGCCTATGACGAAGCCGCCCCCGAGAAGCAGGTTGCCGTAGTTTCTGCGGCCGGAGCTGAAGCCGGCTTGCTTCCACCCCGTATTGATGATCTCGCCCTCGACGATGATGAAGAACTGCTGGATCGGAAAGACTCGAACGAAGAGCGAGCCCCCGTAGGTGTGCCAGGTGATGTCCCGCACCGGAAGGCTGTCCTTCGTGTACTCGTAGCGAAGCGCCACTCCCGGCTCGACGATACGTTTGAAGATATACGACACCTGGGGTGAGATACCGATCGAGATGAAGTTCGAGCCGAAACCAAAACGGATCCCCCCGCCAACACGAAGATGACCCAGCGGTTCCTCGAGCTTTTCAGGTTCGGGTGGGGGCTGCTCTGCGGGAGGCTCAGGGGGTGGAGATTCCAGCTGAGGCGGCGGTTCGGTGATCACCTCGACCTCCGATGCGTCCTGCGCCAGTTCGTCCTGCGCAAGCACGTGCGGCACGCCCGCGTGCAACGCCAGGACCCCTACCAGAGCTCCAAGCCAAGACAGTCTGCCCACTCTTTCTTTATAACAGAAAGACGTCTTCGAGATCATCGAAGGCGGTCGCCCTCCAGCGGGCCAACGGGCTTTGACCTTCCAAGAGCTCCTTGGTCGCTGCTAGCACCGCGGGAAGATCGACGATGTAGCAGTACGGATCGGCAGCGGAGCGGGTCCCTACGCCCTCGGGTAGATCCATCGGCGGCATCCACGCGATCATCTTGCGATGCTCTCCTGCAAGGATCGCTCGCACCGCGACATTGCCAAAGCGGCTGCCGAGCAATCGATCGAATGCAGTCGGGCGCCCGCCGCGTACCACATGTCCGAGCACGGTTACACGAGTTTCGATGTCGTCGTGGTCTTGTCCGGTCGCTTCGCTCAGCTTGGCGTCCACGAGCGATTTCAAACGTTCAGTCGTCGTCGACACCCCTTCGGACTTGATCGCGACTACTTTTTGGTTCTCACGATGACGTTCCCGCACGGTGAGAATGCTCTTCACGACGGCGTTCACCAATTCTTCCTCAGTCCGCTCGGCTTCGGGGAACAGGACCATGTTGGCCCCCGATGCGATGGCCGACGTCATCGCGAGATACCCGCAGTCGCGCCCCATGACTTCGATGATGAACGTTCGGTCGTGTGCGCTAGCCGTATCCGCGATGCGGTCGCAGGCTTCGACGATCGTGTTCATGGCGGTATCGACACCGATGGCCAAGCCGGTCAGTGCGATATCGTTGTCGATCGAGGCGGGAATCCCAATGCACCGAACGGGCCAGTTCTTCGCTTCGTCCGGATCACTCAACAGCGAGAGCCCCGCAAGCGAGCCGTTCCCACCGATGACGATGAGACCGTCCACCCCCTGTTGCGTCAACAGGTCGCGAGCGTGGTCCCTCTGTGCCACGTCAAGAAAGCGCTGGCACCGGGCCGTGTGCAGAATCGTCCCACCCTCCCGCAGGATGTCGGCGACCTCGTCTGCGGCGATCGGGACGAACTTACCTTCGAGCAAGCCTTTGTATCCCTGGCGCACGCCGAGCACCCGATGTCCTTTGGCGGTCGCCACCATCGTCACGGCGCGAATCGCGGCGTTCATACCCGGCGAATCACCGCCACTGGTCAGAATCGCAATCGTCTTCGGCACGGCTCCTCCTCGCACAGAGCCCTCTTATCTCATGTCACCACGACGCCCGCCAAGTCAGATCTGCCTTTTACTCCAGCCCAACTGGGCTAAGCTCTACGCATGAAAGACTCCGCGGTGGTGTCTCGAATTGTGCACGAATCTTGCGAACGGGCGGCACCTTTGATGCCAAGCGGCCATTGGTGGGAGCATCTCGAGGACGACTTCGCCCGAAGACCCGAGACGTTCGATCTTGCGTGTAGAGATCGCGTTCAGATTGGAGCCGCAGCCGCATTCGATCACGTTGTGAGGGCGATCTTCGGCACGATGGTGAGCGCGACGGCGATCCCGTTCGGCTTCAACCCCATCGAGCTTCGGCGGTCCATGCAAAGCCTCGGCCTCTACGCCGAGATGGCAGAATCGGGCGATCCCACACGCTTCTTCCACGAGCCTCCGTCTCGGGTGCAAGTACGCGTCAAGCCAGGGCGATGGTTTCCCCGTTTCGAACCCGACGACGGGGTGTGCGAGGTAGTGCGATTCGATAGCCCGTTCCAGCCGGTTCATCCCGACCAACAGGAGCGTTACCTTCGCCACGACGCCAACCGGGTGGCCTACGCACGTATGATTCGACACCGCGACGGTCCCCGACCCACGATGGTTGCCATTCATGGGTTCACCGCCGAGGGCTACCTGATCAACGAGTGGTTCTTTGCGCTTCCCTGGTTCTATCGGATGGGCTGTGACATCGCGTTGTTCACGCTGCCCTTTCACGGGCCACGCCAAACGCGTTTCTCCCCGTTCTCGGGGCATGGGTTCTTTGCGGGGGGCACATCTCGGTTCAACGAAGCCGTCGCGCAATCGGTGTTCGACTTCCGGATCCTCCTCAACTGGCTTCAACGCGAGCAAGGCGTCGAGCAGGTGGGCGTAACGGGATTGAGCCTCGGCGGCTTCATTTCATCGATGCTCGCCAGCGTGGAAGACAAGTTGGCCTTCGCGCTTCCCAACGTGCCGATTATCAGTGTCGCGGACTTGGTCCTCGAGTGGCAGCCGATGGGGGCACTGATGCGTGCCGCCCTGGCCGCCTCGAACCTGAGCCCGGCAGACGCGCGGCGCCTGGTCGCAGTTAGTTGCCCGCTGACGTACGCGCCGGTGTTGCCACCCGAGCGCTTGATGATCGTCAGCGGCGCGGGCGACCGCCTGGCTCCGCCCAAGCACTCCCGGCTGCTGTGGGACCATTGGCAACGCTGCCGCATGTACTGGTTTCCCGGAAGCCACAGCATCCACCTCGACCGCGGCAAGTATCTGACGGAGATGGCCCGCTTCATGATGGGCCTCGGGTTCTTGCCCGAAGGAGGCGCGCTGTGATCCGTGTATCGAATCTCGATGCCGCAATGCTCTACGCGGAGACGCCCGAGATGCCCATGCACACGATGGGTGTCCTCATCCTCGAGCCGGGGGATGTCCTGGACGCGGGCGTGCCCTTCGAACTCGCGCGCAAGTTGTTCGCGGAACGGATTCATCTCATTCCGCCATTCCGGCGCCGTATGGTTCAGGGACCATTGCAGATCGGCGACCCTCACTGGATCGAGGACCCGGAGTTCGATCTCGACAAACACCTCGTGCGCGCCTCGCTTCCGTCTCCGGGGAGCATGCAGCAGCTTTGCGAGTTTGTCGGCGAGTTTGCAGGCAGGTGTCTCGAGCGCGACAGGCCCTTGTGGAACGTTGCGCTCGTCGAAGGGCTGGAAGGTGGCAAGTTCGCGCTTGTCATGAAGATCCACCACGCTGCAATGGACGGCGGCCGAAGCGCAGCGATCGCCGGCGAGCTCATGGACACGAGTCCCGAGGGCCGAGTGATCCCTCCCCCTGACGAACTCTGGGTTCCCGATCGCGAGCCCACGATTCCCTGGCTGGCAGCCGATACGCTTCGAACTCTCGCAGGCAAGCCTCGGCGCGCGGTGAGCGCGGCCACCAAGGTGGCTTCGGCGGTCCGAGGCAAAGGAAGCTCCGAGCCCGCCCAGCCTGCAACGATGGAGGTTGCGGAGAAGCCCCCCTTATTCGAGGCGCCGCCAACTCCGTTCAACGGCGCCCTCACGCCCAACCGCTCCGTCTCGCTAGTGGATGTCTCGTTCGAAGGTGTGAAAGCGATCAAGCGCGCCTTCGGAACGACGGTGAACGACGTCGTGCTGGCCGCATGCTGCGCAAGCTTGCGGTCGTGGCTCGTCGCGCACGGCGGCCTTCCAGACAAGCCCTTGGTCGCGACGGTCCCGGTTTCGATTCGGCACGATGGGGACGAAGAGGGCAACCGCGTGTCGGTGATTCGCGTTCACTTGCCCATCCAAAGCGACGATCCCGTCGAGCGCCTCATGGCGCTCAACGACGAAACCACGCGCCAGAAGAGCCGGCGCAAGAACGGTGGTGGCGGCGATATCCTCAACGACTTCGCCGACCTCGTGACCAACGTCACCGTGCCCTGGATGACGACTCACTTGATGGGCTTCTACTCTTCGCGACACCTCGCGGACCGGGTCCCCCCATTGTGGAACCTCATCATTTCAAACATCGCCGGGCCGCCCGTCCCTCTCTACACCTCGGGCGCGAAGTTGCGTCAGCTCTTCCCGCTCGGCCCCGTGCAACAAGGTTCGGGCCTCAACATCACAGTGATGAGCGTAGTCGACCGGCTATGTTTCGGCGCGCTGGCCTGCACGGAGATGGTTCCCGATTTGCAAGACATCGGGACCGGCTTCGTGAAAGAGATCGAAGTGCTCAAGGCGCGTATCGAGTAGCGCGGCGGCCAGACGGCCGAAAGTGATGGCGGTCGCTGTTACTTGCCCAGCACCGACCAGAAGGCCGTTCCTACCCAGATTCGAAAGGCAAAATCGACATCAGACGTGCCGTTGCCGATACCGATGGCGGGTCCGAGCTCGAACAGAAAGAAGGGCGCCACCTTCGGGGCGGCGTTGATCTCCACGCCTATCCGAACCAAGAGTGGAATGATCCCCCAAGGGTCTGCGTCCTTCGCGAACATCAGGGTAAGCGGGATCGTCGCTCCAGTGACGACGCTCACCCGGTCGTGCACGTCGATCGAAATCGGAACCGCAAGCTCGGCGCGTAGGCCTCCCATGACGCGTTGATTGGTCTGAAAACCGGGGGGAGGTACGCGGCCGCGGCCACGATCGCTACCGCCGACCAAGGCACCCGGCGTAAACCGAATCCCAACGTCGGTCGTGGCCTTGGCGTGCTTCCTGGTGTGAAGATGCCAGCGGAGCGGAGCGTTGAACGCCAAACCGACGCTGACGTCCGAGAACGCACCGGACCAGTCCCCGTACACCAGCTCGGCACCAAGTGCCCAGTCCAGGTTGCCTTGCCCCTTGTTCCACCATTCGTAGAACAGGCTCGGCCAGCCGACCCCGGTGTTGTGCACCGTCTCGGACTTCAACCGCTTCCCTCCGATTGTGGACTGCGGACCCGCAAACGCCGTGCTCGACATTACGAGCACGAACGCAACAACGGCAATGGCTCTCATCACGACACCCCCCCGGCTCTCACACGGCTGCATAGTACGAACGCCGGAATACCACCAGCACTCGTCGTCATGCCTCTCGCGGCAATCCATCCGCTGAAGCTCCATGTCCGGACCGTGTCGATCGCTCCTACCCCTGCATACCAGACGGTGTGTCCTGACTCGTTTTGGCTTCAGGCTCGACAGGCAACATGAGGTCTTCCAGAAAGAACGCCGCCAGGTCGTGTCTCCCAGACAAACCTGCTTTCTTGTAGACCGCCCGCGCTTGCTGTCTCGCGGTGGCTTCAGTGACGGACCGAATCTCGGCGACTTCCTTGTGGCTAAGTCCTTTGAGAAGTAGCAAAGCGACTTCCTTTTCCGCGGGAGACAGATTCCAACGCGCGAATTGACCATCGAGCGCTGCGGCGAGCCCCTCCATCAGCTCGCGGGCTTCACACCGCCAGCGGATCGCCTCCGCGCGAGTGACTTCCAACTGTTCGGCCAGCTCGAAGGCTTCCCTCTGAACCGCGCGCGCCTGCCGGAGCGTGTGCACGAGCCGACGAGCCATGAAGATCGAGCCCAACAAACCCACGAGCAAGACCCCCGCTTCAACCGCGACGTGAGCCAGGGTGGTTCCTTCCCGGAGATCAGACGCAATATCGAGCGCCGCAAGCAGGGCAACCCCCAGGAAGGCAAGCAAGACCCCGGTGAGGAGTCGGCGCTCGGAAGCAAAGGCGGAGTGCGGCATCGGATCTATCCCCCGCACGTAGCATGACCGAGGACCAACGGTCTGAAATCATTGGCGTATGACATCTGCAGTATGGCGTCCTATCGCACTTTGAACCCATTGTGGAGTCGGAGGTTGCCGTTATGGACCAGTTGCTCTTTCATCCCAAAGTCGTTCACCTACCGATGGCGCTTGCCGTCCTGCTGCCTTTGGTCGGCGGCGGAGTCCTCTTCGCCTGGTGGCGAGGCTGGTTCCAGCGTCGGGTTTGGGTCGTCGTCTTGTTGCTGCAGGCCACCTTGGTTGGGTCAGGCGTGGTCGCCATGAATACGGGGGAAAGGGAGGAGGAGCGGGTCGAAGAGATAGTCGCGGAGGAACAGATCGAAGCGCACGAAGAGGCGGCCGAAGCGTTCGTGTGGGCGGCAGCTGCGGTGCTCCTTCTGATGGCCCTGCCGCTAGTGCTCCCGGAGGGCCGTGCCCGTCAGGCGGTCTCTCTAGGCGCCTTTCTCGGCACGCTGATCGTTCTGGGTTTGGGCTACAAGGCCGGTGAGGCCGGGGGCCGCCTCGTTTATCAGCATGGGGCGGCCCAGACCTATGTCGCGAACGGAGGCGACGTGGACGTCGGCCCTGCCAGTGGCGATTCGCCAGAGGGCGACAGCGACAGTCACTAGCCACAGCCACGCACCTAGAACGCGTTGCCGCGCTCGACGCCGGCTCGTTTCGCGATCTTCGCGAGGGGGCAGAAGCTGGTGAACGAGGCCTGAAACATGTTCAGACCGACGAATAGCGGGAGGGCGAGCCAGGCGATGTGGTGGCTGTAGGCCAGCACCACGCCGGCGGTGACCATGATTCCTGCGACTCGAAAGACCAATTTATCAACGTTCATGAGTGTGTTCCTTTGCTTTGTTTGTTCTCAGAACGAGTAGCGAAGTCTCGCGTACACGTTCGTGTTCTCTTTGAGTTGGCCGAAGAAGGTGTAGTCGTGGCGGCCGAACATCAGGTTCGCGCCGACCACAATCGCCAACGGCTCGATGATCTTGTAGGTGATGCGCGGACGGATGTACGTGTCGAGCTCGTCCGGCGAGAAGAAGGTGAAGAGCGAGAGCTCGAGGTTGTCCATGACGAGGAACTGCGTGAGGCGCAGCGTCAGAAGGTGACGGAACTCGTGCTGCTCGTAATCGGGCCAGAGCGAGTTGGTCACGAGCTCGTCGTGCTTGAACGTGTACTCGAGGTAGTACTGGAGCCCCATCTGGAACTTCGGGAAGAGCTCGCGCTCGTAGCCGACTAGGCCGCGGAACTGTGAGTTCGGGATCGTCGGATCGACGCCGGCGCGATCCTCGAACGAATCATAGAACGCGCCTTCAACGTTGATGAGGCCGCCACCCAGTGGGGCGCGGACGCTCGCCCCGTACGTCGCGAGGCGCGCGTAGGTCAGCTGAGGGGGGTTGGCGGGGTCGGGGAGCCCGGTGAGTGCGAGTGGCTGCGGCCAGTACCCGACGTAGCCATACGCAGCGAGCTCCACGGGACCCGCACTGCCGTAGAGACGGCCGTGGATGGTTCCGTTGCGCAGTCGCATGTCGGGGAATAGAGGTTGAATCGGGCTCAACGGGGAGCGGTCTCCCTGAATCTGGCCGGTCAGCGGATTGAAGAACGAGAGACGCTCGCCGTTGATGAAGCGGTCCGGCTCGAAGATGGGAGTCCAGATCAGATCGAGACCGACCTTCTTCATCATGAACGTCGTCTGCACCGAGTTGGAGGGAGCCTTGAGATACTCGTCCGCGCGACCGATGAAGAAGGAGTTGAAGTCCTTCGGGAAGAGGTCGTTCAAGAAGACGAAGTCGCCAGTTCCCCAGGTGAGCACCTGCCGTCCGAATCGCATACTGAACCAGTTGCCGCCGCGGACGAAGATCGACGTGTCTCGAATGTCGAACCAGACTCGGCCGTCGACGCCATCCGCATAGACGTCACCGCGAAAGCGTGCGCTTGCGATCTCGTGCGTCGCATCGAGGTTGAGTCGAAAGCGAGCCTCGGCCGCCGCGAACTCGCTGGCGCTGGCACTACTCCGAACGACGCGGGGCGCGACGAGTCCCTCCACGAAGCCGCCGATCTGGAAGCCCCAAGCTTTTCCGCCCGAGCCGTCGCCTTCCTGCTCGTCCCAGTCGTCGAACTCACCCCAGTCATCGTCGCCCGAATCGGGAGCGGCATCGGAGGCGGTAGAGGGCCCGGCGTCGGTTTCGCCGGCGCCCTCCTCTGTAGCAGGGGTGACATTAGCCGCCTCCGTTTGGGCGAATGCGCCGGAGGCAAACGCAAGCGCCGCGAACACGAAGGCGGCCGTGGCGATACACCGGAGGGAGCCCCTTCCCTTCGGGCACTGCTTCGTGGTGCACGAGGTCGGTGTCATCGGAGCCACTTCTGCGGCGGGTTGCGAAGCGAGGTCTCGACGAAGATGTCGTCCGGAATCCCGAGGTCGTAGCGGACGTGGCTAACGTCGCTCAGCGTGTAACCGCCGGACTCGAGGTCGCTCACCTTGAGACGGGTAATGGTCGGAACACCCTCGACGGTGTCCACCTTGACGGTTTCGATGAGACGGTAGACCTTACCTTGCGAGTTCACGTACTCGATCTGGCTGGGCAAGAAGGTCTTCTTGTTGATCCGGAGCGTGTAGTGGGCGAACTCGACACCCTTGCTGGTCTTGGGCGTACTCTTCACGACGTACTCTGTGTCCGTCGTTTCGAGCAGTTGGTGCGTGTCCTCCTCGGGTTGGCGGCCAGAGATGTCCTCGTAGAAGAAGTGCGTCCCGACGAAGCTGGTGCGTTCATCGCTCGCCGCAATTCGCTTCACCAGGTCCAAGCCCGGCATGTACAACCACCGATCATCGTCCTTGTTGGCGTGCTTCTTCACCAAGAACGCCGTATTTCGGACGTCGGCGGGCTGGTCGAAGACGACGAGGTAGTTCTGGTCCCCTCCGTCCTTCTTGTCTCTGCGGAGAACCGCGAACTGCCTGCGCTGCGAGCGCCCCCTACTGTCGACGATCTTCATGCGAACGAGCGCGCGTCCATCATTTGCCGCGTAGTACTGCGCGTTGTTGGTGCGGCGTACGATCGCGCTCGCATCTTTCAGGTCCCCGGCCTCGGCTGACATCGTCGGGGTCGATAGAAGAGTCGCGGCAGCCACAGCCGCCAACCAGGTCTTGGTGAGGGTTCTCATATCGTTTGCTCCTTGTTGGTGGCGAGGGACGCGGGCGCGTTGTCCGCGCTGGAGGGCCCCTTCTCCCCCTTGGGAGAGAGCCAGTTTTGGATTTGCATCATGATCGAGGGCAGCAGCACCACCGTGACGACGCTCGAGACGGCCATGATGGCGGCCATCAAAATGCCCACGGTGTTGTAGGGAACCAGCGGCGCCCCCAGCAGAGGAAGGAAACCGATGGCGATGACGATCGCGTTGCGGGTGATCGCCCTGCCCGGCTCCTGGAACATGAGCGCCATCGTCTCCCGCCAGTCGCCGGTCTCGGCTTGGATGGAGCGAGCGCGCTCGAGAAAGTGAATCGCGAAGTCGACCGAGAGGCCGAGCGTCAGCGACGACAACACGGCGACCGGCATGTCGTAGTCCTTGCCGGCAAGGCCGATCATCCCGTAGGTGAACGCGATGGTGATCGTGAGCGGCACCATCGCCAGCGCCCCGTAGATCGGCGACCGGAACAGGATCATCATCATCAGGAACACGATGACGAACGCGCCCATCAAGCTCTCGAGCATCCCGGCCACGATCTCGTCCTGCCAAACGGTGTTGAGGTAGGTGAGGCCGGCCCACTCCGCGCGGAGGCCTTCGGGTGGTGGGTTGGCGGCCAGGAACACATCGAGGTCGGCCTTGACGGACACCATGTCCTGGTTGTCGCCGCTCTTGAGCTGCATCCAGATCGCGCTCTCGCGGTAGTCCGGGCTGACCAAGTGCCAGAGATCGTTCGGGCGGTGAGACGACTGGAACTGAAGGAGCGTCTGGGCGACTCCCTCGGTGGTATCCGGAATGCGGTAGTCCTTCTCTTCACCGCTGATGAGCTCGCGGTAGACGGTCTTCACGACGTCGGCAATCGAGTTCGTCTTGCCAACGAGAGGGAGCGCTTCGGCTTCGCGTTGAAGTCGTTCGATGTAGGCCAGATGCTCCGGGTTCTGGAACGTCTTGCTTCCAGTCTGCGCCTCTTCGAGCGCCGTCTGAACACGTTGCCACTGCTCTGACTCTTCGCCGGTCGTGTCGAACGCCAGATCCGAGGTGGCTTCGATCAGCGCATCGGAGACGTTGGTCACTTCTTCCTGGCTCGCGGTTTGTGCGGCGGCCTTGAGGGTGTCCCACTGCGAGCGGATTGCATCGCTGGCACCTTCGACAGCCTCGTCGCCGGAAGCCACGATTGCGCGCTCGGCATCGGTGTCCTGCTTCATGATGAGGAAGGCGGTGTACGTGCCGGCGAGCTCACGGTTGAGCACCGTGTCGGCGACGCGAATCTGGTGAGAAGGCTTGAACCAACGAACGGGGTTGTCGTTGATGTTGATCTGCGAGATTCCGTATCCGCTGATCGCGATCGCCACGGCAGTCACGACGAGGATCGGCTTGGCGGAGCGCGGGCTCGTGGCCCCACCTGCCTCAACCGCGCGGCCGAGGAGACCACCCTCACTCGCATCGCGTTTGTTTGAGAGCAGCGCCGCCAAACGCTTCTCGGGAAGCGCAGCGATGTAGGCCGGAACGAAGAGAATCGTCAGAACGAAAGCCAGGCCGATGCCGAGCGCGACGAACGCGCCGAATACGCGGACCGGGGGAATCGGGGTCAACATCAGCGAAAGGAAGCCGGCCGCCGACGTCAGCGAGGTGTAGAGCATCGGCGCGAACAGGTGTCCGACGACCTCTCTAATCGCAGTCTTGCGGTCGCCGTGCCTCGGATAGATGTCGACGAACTCCGATAAGAGGTGAACCGAGTCCACGACGGCTATCGGCATCAAGAATATCGGGATCATCGAGCTCATGATGTGTACGGTGAACCCGCTCGCGATCAGCGCCCCCATCGTGATCGTGACCGTGGTCATTGCGACGATCATCGGTGAAAGAACCAAGGCGAAGGAGCGGAAGAACCACCACATCAAGAGGAGGATCAAGAGTGAGGCAAGCGGCGCAGAGATCGCCATCTGCTTGAACATCTCGACGCCAAAGGTGTCTTCGGCGACCGGGAGACCGGTGATGTAGAACTCGTCTGTGTTGGCGCCGAACCCGTCGACGATCGTTCGAATCTCTTCGGAGATGCGATGGCTTTGGTCCTTGCTCTCGATTGGAACGTACAGGGCGACGCTGTCGCCGTCGTCCGACACCACGGTCCCACGTAGCATCGGCAGCCGCAGGGCTGCCTCCTTGATCGCGAGCGCCTCCTCCGGAGTCTTGGGCGGTTGTTCCATCAACCACTCGAAGCGAATCGTTCCGGGGCCCGCCTGCTCGATGTTGTCCATGGTGGACAGCCCGAGAACGTCACGCGCGATGACACCATCGATCGACTTCAGCCGCTCATTGAGCTCGTGAATGCGAGCGAGCGACTCGGGGTTGAAGACCCCCTCCGGTTCGGCCTCGTTCACGACGCCCACGACGATCAGGTCGTGTAGGGCAAACTCCTCCTTGGCCTCGTTGTGAAAGACCCTGTCCGGATCGTTCTCGGGAAGCATGTTCTCCGGGTCGGTATCGACCTGGATCGACGGGATCGCCGAACCGAAGCCGATGGTCAGGACCGCAAGGCCAATGAAGACAAGGCGCGCGTGCTGGAGGGGAAAATCGAGAATCTTTCGTTTCATGCAATCAACTCCGTTTGAACTTGGATTTAACTATATGTTCACATAATCATATAGTCAAGTAGTGATTTTTTCTCGAAACGGAGCTATATAGAGGAAGCGATGGCCAAAACCTCCCTAAATCCCCTGAATCTGGAGTCCGTAGCCACCAGGTTCCGCATCATCGGCGTCCCCGTCCGGCTGCAGCTCCTGAACGAGCTGGCGGATGGTGAGCGCACAGTCACGGCCCTGGTGGAGGCCACCGGCAGCACGCAGCCGAACGTCTCGAAGCACCTGGCCACCCTGCTCGCGCACCGGTTGGTCAAACGAGAGAAGCGCGGGAACTCGGCGTACTACTCGGTGGCCGACCCGGCGGTCTTCGAGCTTTGCGAGATCGTCTGCGGGAACATCGAACGCGGGCTCGATGAAGAGCGCCGC
>QMMB01000023.1 GCA_003647035.1 Deltaproteobacteria bacterium
CAGGTTGGAGATGATCGTCTTGGCGAACACTTGCTCACCGGCTAGCGCGGCGTCGTCGGAGAGTTGGATGCCGACCGCCTTGCCGTCTTCGGTGAGGATCTTGGTTACGGGGCAGGTGTTCCAGATCTCGCCGCCGTGGGAAACGAAGCATTTGACCAGCGCATGGGTTAGCGCGTGGGAGCCGCCCTTGGCCGTGTGCACCGCCATTGGCGTCATCCCGCAGAGGCCGAGCACGGTGGGGCCGACCCGATGGTTGAGTGGCCACTGACCGGTAAACTCACCGAGCGCCCCGGGGAGGGTGCGCACGTGCTCGGACTCGAAGGCGATCTCGAGCAGCTCGAAGCCGGTCATGCGGGCGACGTCATCGCCGTCGATGGGCAAGCCCATCGCCTTGCACATCTCGCCGTTGAGCTTGGCGGTGCGTTCGGCGACCTCCATCGTCGGCGGGGCGAACAGCGCAAGCTGAGCGATCGCGACCGCCTCTTCCATGTTTTCGGCGCCGAACTGTTGAAAGGCCATCACCGTGGCGGCGTCGGCATCGGAGTGGCGTGCGACGCTGGCTAGGCTCACCTCCATGTCCAGCGCCTGAACACTGTTCTTGCCGTCCTTGAATGGCTTGGCAAAGATGACGTCGGTCCCGCGGAGGTCGAGTCCGTAACTCTCCAGCTCCAGGTCGAGCATCGGGGGGCCCATCGCCGGCACCAGCCAGGCGGCGTGGGTATTGTGAAGGAATCCCGGGATCCCCAGCTCGATGGTGTCGCAGTGGGCGCCGCATTGCCCGCGGGCCTCGAACACCCCGACGGACAAGCCGGCCTTCTGTAGGTAGGCGGCGGTCGTCAGACCGTTGATCCCCGCACCGATGAGGATCACGTCATAGTCTTTCACTCTTCGCCTCCAATTGGGGCCTTCCCCTACTACGTTGATTTAAGAGCGCTTTTTGGTGGCAGTTGACACTGCGTATACTAACAACTAGACTCTTAGTATAGATGGGACTCTAAGCATACACAAGGCTCCATTTAGGACATAGAGGACTCCAACGTCCGGATCGTAGGGACGAGGCTCAAACCATGAGATTGAAGTCAAAAGGCCTGGGCCGAAAAGAGCTGGTGATGGACTTTCGCGAGTACACGGTGGTGCGCGAGGGCGACGAGCTGGTGGTCGTCGGGACGATTCGCGACCCGATCAATTGGGAGTTCACCATCCGCCTGTGCGAAGACGACTTGGCGGGGATGCTCGCCCTCGGTGCCAATCGCAACACCTTTGGGTTGATCATGCGCTGGTTGTTTGGGCTCATGCGCTGGTTGTTTGGACACCGGCCCAAGCACCACTGGACTCAAAACCGCGACGAACACCTCGCCGAGGGCAAGAAGCGCTTGCTCGCGGCGAAGGCTGTCGCTCCGGAAAAAGCGGCCGACGCGCTGAAGCCGTCTCCGCTCGCCGCAGCGAAACGCCGGCGTCGACTGCCTGCGCCAAGAAAAGTCGAAAAGCTGGAGTGCCCGCTCAACGGAAACCGCTGTCAGGTCACCTTTAGGCCGGCGAGCTCGGCGAACGGTGCGCCAGCCAAGCCGCGCGAGGTCATTGCCTGTTCCGCGATGGCCAATCCCAGCAACATCGATTGTAGCAAAGCCTGTCTCGAGGCTCAGAGCTCCGCCGCCTAGACGGGAGGCAGAGCGCATGATGACAAGCGACCAGGTCCGGGACTTCTACACGCAGAACGCGTGGCTCTACCACCGCCTCTACATCGACGTCCTGCGCTACGGGCGCGGCATGAACGCGTTTCTGAGACAGTCGGGAACGCTCGAGCCAAACCTCAAGATCCTCGATGCCGGATGTGGGACCGGAAACGTGACCCGGCAGGTCCTCGACGTCGCTCGGCGCGGGGGCATCACCGGGCTATCGCTTCACGGCTTCGATCTCACTCCGGCCATGCTGGACCGGTTCCGCCAATGGCTGCACCGCGAGAAAGTCGAAGCCGTCGATCTCCGCGAGGCCAACGTACTCGAGCCCCATCACCTTCCGGAGAGCTGGATCGGGTACGACCGGATCCTCTCTTCGGCCATGCTCGAGTACCTCCCCAAGGATCGGCTCGCCGAGGCCCTCGCTCACCTCCGGCAGCGGCTCGCCGGCGACGGCACGCTCACGATCTTCATCACCAGACGCAACATCTTGATGAAGGCCCTCATCGAGTGGTGGTGGAAGGCGAACATCTACACCCGAGACGAGCTCCGCGAGATATTCCGCCAGGCCGGCTTCGATTCGGTCACCTTCCACCGCTTCCCCTGGCCCTTTTGGCATCTGAACCTCTGGGGCCTGGTCGTCGAAGCCCGAAACTCCCGAAGGTGAATTCGTTACCCTTCGTCGAGGTACTCCTTCGAGTACTTCACGATCTCTTTGGTCGGCTTCCACCACTTCTTCACCTCGAGATCCTCCGCGACGGTGTTTGCCGCGAGGTAGCCGCCGGCTCCGAGCACGCAGCCGCCCGGATAGTTGGACGCGCCCGCCGTGTAGAGCCCCTCGATCGGGGTCCTCGTGGTCGAGCAGTCCTGGTTCGGGCGGAAGCAGCCCAACTGCAGCGGCTCGTAGTCGCCGTGCTTGATGGCGCCGAAGCGCATGTTCGGGAGGCGGATCTCGATGTCCTCGGGAGTTTCGAGATTTGTCATGACGATGTTCTCTCGCTTCATGTTCGGGGCGTACTTCGCCCATCTTCTGAGCATCGCCTCTTCCACCTCGGCGCGGCGCGCATCCCAACCGCCCTCCAGTGCGTAAGGGGCATGCATCTGCAGAAAGGAGACCTGTCGGTGGGCCTGGTCGGGCGGAACGCGGACGAGGTGGCTATCCCACGCGCTCTCGCAGGTCGAGTGGCCCCCGAAGGCGTCGAAGTCGATCCGCCCCGCGCGCACGTTGTCCCAGTGCTCGAGCAGCTGGTCCGTCCCCTCGAAGCCAAGGATCGTCATGAACGTCTCGCTCGCCTGGGGATCCTTCGGTAGGTAGCGCGGTGCTTCTTCCGAGACGACGTGCAGAGTGTTGAAGCTCCATTTGTCGTACTTCCATCCTTCGGCCGAGGCCTTCAGGCCGTCGGGTACCTGGTCGCCATCCATGAGATCGAGGAAGGTCGTCTGCGGGTCCAGCGTGGAGATCACCGCGTTGCTGTACAGGTTCCGTCCCTCCCACAGTTCGACGCCGGCGACGGCGCCGTCCTTCATGATGATCTTGTTGACCTGAGAGGAGTCCAGGATGACCCCACCGGCCCGGACGATCTCCCGTGCCAGGCAACCAGCGAGCTTGTGGGAGCCGCCCTGGCAGTACGCCTTGTTCATCATTCGATCGAGATAGAGCGGCACGAAGAGCCCCAGCCCCGTCTCATGCGGATCCAGGCCCCACATGCAGACGTGATAGAGCAGGATCGCCCGTACGCGGTCGTTCTCGAACAAGTTCGTGATGATATCGAACGGGCTCTGGTCGTTGAGCTCGAGGAGCTCGTTGCCCAGGTCGGTCTTCTGAAGCGCCAGCGTGATGTCGAGCGGAGCCATCGGCGGCAGGTAGGTCGCCGGTGCGAGGATCTCTTTCACGATCTTCCGCCAGCGGCCCATGGTCCGGCTGAAGGTGTCTGAGTCTTTGAGCGAGAACTTGTGAAAGGAGTCCGTCGTGTCGGCGATCATCCGCGTCAAGAGGACCGAATCGCCGTTCTCGAACACCATCGAGCTCTGTAGATTGGGCTTGATCCAGACTAGGCCGTGCTGCTTCAGGTCGAAATCCCTGAGGACCGGCATGAAGTCCACCATCATGTGGTAGATGGCGTGGATGTTCGAGGAGTAGCCCGGGAACAGGATCTCCTCGGTGGCGAGTCCACCGCCGACCTCGTAGCGCCGCTCGACGAGGGCCACCCGGAGGCCCGCGCGGGCCAGATAGGCGGCGGCGATCAAGCCGTTCGGGCCAGCCCCGATGACCACCGCGTCCCAATCGCTGTCCGGAGGAAACTCCTCGAAGAAACTCTGTGGATGCTGATAGCCTTTGAATTCCCTTGTCATCGTATTGCTCTCTCTTCTTTGGCTGGCCTTCTTCCTACACTCGGCCTTCACCCGGGACCGCCGAGATCTTTCCCGCCTCGGGCACGTACCAGGGCGACGCGTACCACCAGTCGCCCGGCTCGACGATTCCATCCTCGATGAGGATGTGCATGAGGTTGTAGCCGACGGCCATCAGGCACAGCCCGCCCGGGTGTGCGGCGGATTGGTGCGCGAGGTACAGACCGTCGATATCGGGAACCCGGTAGCGGGACAGCTCCGGTAGCGGGCGTTCGTTCCACCACTCATCCCGGTCGCAACGAGTGCCGTACCAGGAGCCCCCGAGCATTCCGGTGTTGCGGAACTCCTGCTCCCAGGGGCTGTCGCTGATGATCTCAACGAGATTGTCGTCGTCGAGGTTCTCGACAACGCAGGAGAGGGTCTTGCGCATGTACTCGTTCCACTTCGCTTTGTCCGCTGGGGTTTCGTCCATGGCGAGAACGCCGTCGACGTTGTACTGAGGGGTCGGGACCATCATCCAGAGCGGCCCGTTGATGTGATAGCCCTCCCGCGTGCACTGGGGCTGCGTCTCATCGTAGAGGCTCGAGGCCACCATGCCCCACATGGCTTCATCGGGCGGGATATCGAGGTTCTCCTGCCGGCCAAGCACGCACTCGAGGTTCTTGTAGTAGATCTCTTTATTCTCCATGCAGTAGAAGCCGCCCGAGAAGGGGTGCGGATCCTCGTCGCTCCATTTGAAGGGCTCGCGATAGCGGAGCTCCTCCTTCGTGAGAAAGTGGGCCATGTACAGACTTCCACCCTTGAGGCTCAGGTCGTTGATCCGTTGCATGAAGCCCGCGTCGAGTTGCTTCGGACCGATCAGCTTCTGGAAGGTGGGTTTGATGTGGACGGCGCTGATGACGGCCTTGTTGGCGTAGATCTTCTTGACGCCCCAGGCCGCGTCGTCCCTGAGGCGCACGCCGATCGCGCGGCCGTCGTCGATGAGGATCTCCTCGACGGGGCAGCAGCTGCGGACGACGGCCCCGTGCGCGATCGCGCACCGGACGAGCGCGTGGTAGTAGCCGTGCATGTTGCCGCGGGCGGCGACAGGCTTTGCGATGGCCGGCGGCAGCACGGTCGCGACACACTCGATTGCCGGGACGGCTACACCCGGAAAGTGCGCGAAGGCGCCGGAGACGTTTGCGATGTAGGCCTGGTGGACCTTGAAGGGCTCGCTCTCGATGAACTGGTCCAGGAGGTCGAACATGGTCCATTCGAGCACCTCCTTGGACCAGATCTCGGGCATATTGTCCCGGTACACTTGCATGTACGGGATCGTGTTCTCGTCCAGTTCGACGTAGCTCGGGTGCGGCGGGGTCCAGAAGGTCGCCCGGAGGAGATCCCGGTAGCAGGGCGGATCGCTGAGCAGGCCGATGGCCTGGGCCCAGCCCATCTGGTCCGCTTCGGAGACCGGGACAGTTCCGTCTCGGGTCATGGGCCCGCGATCGATGTCGAAGGGCACCTCGTTCCGCGGGTTGTAGTCCATGCGGAACCCGTAGCGCCACAGCTCGAGCTGGTCCCAGCCGGGTGCGGCGCCGGCGTAGTTGCCAATCGCGTGGGGCTGGATGCGCACGCCCGCGAGCGGTTCGACGGTCTCCTGGGCCCCGCCTCCCTCGGGCCTCTCCTCGAGTATGCAGACGCTGAGCCCGCTCTTGGCTAGATAGGCGGCCGTGGTGGTGCCGTTGTGTCCACCACCAATGATGACCACATCGAATCTCTCTTCCTTGGCCATGCAGACCTCCCAAGACGCAACAGAAACGCACGCATTTACATACTAATAGATGGAGCCATGTGTATGCTTAGATCCCAATCTATACTAAAAGTATATTTACGGGCAATAGGCAGTGTCAATCTTACGGGGTGTTGACGCAACCATGACCCAACCATGACCCAGCGAAGACATGGTGCGCGTTACGTTACGCCTCAATGAAAGCGTTGCTTGTCTATCCGCGTTTTCCCACAACCTACTGGGGGTTTCAGTACAGTCTTTCTTTGGCAGGCAAGAAGGCTGCGCTTCCGCCGCTCGGTTTGATCACGCTCGCGGCGCAGCTTCCTTCGAGTTGGGAGCTGCGCTTGCGCGATCTCAACATCCAGCCCCTAAGCAATGCGGACCTGGAGTGGGCGAACGCGGTCTTGGTGGGAGGCATGCGCGTGCAGATGCCTTCGATGCACGAGGTCATCGCGCGCGCAAAGAAAATGGGGCGACGCACCGTTGTCGGCGGGCCAGCGCCGAGCACTGCGCCCGAGGAGTTCGACGACGCCGATGTGGTTTTCCAGGGAGAGGCCGAGGGCCGCATCGACGCTCTGGTTTCGGCCATCGAGTCCCAGGGGCAACAGCGAGTCTCGGACAGCGACAATCGACCGGACGTGTCTCTGGCTCCCGTGCCGCGTTACGATCTTCTCGAGCTGCGCCACTACGCGTCCATGAGCATTCAATACTCGCGGGGCTGTCCGTTCCACTGCGAGTTCTGCGACGTCATCGAGCTCTTCGGGCAGGTTCCTCGTGTGAAGTCGTCGCAGCAGCTCATGGCTGAGCTTGCTGCGCTTCACGACATCGGGTACCGGGGAACGATTTTCTTCGTGGACGACAATTTCATTGGGAACCGTCGTATGGTGAAGCAGTTTCTGCCAGAGCTGACGCAATGGCAACGGGAGCGCGGTTACCCCTTCGAGTTGTACACCGAAGCAAGCGTGAACCTCGCCGGCGACGAATCACTCGTTGCTGCGATGGTCGAGGCGGGCTTCAGTTCGGTCTTCCTGGGGATCGAGTCGCCATCGGCGGACGCGCTTCGAGAGGCGGGCAAGAAGCAAAATCTAAAGATGGATCTAGGCGAAGTAGTCGACCGCCTGACGCGAGTGGGGCTGGAAGTGATGGGGGGCTTCATCGTGGGCTTCGACAGCGACACTGCCGAAGTCTTCGAGGCGCAACGGACCTTCTTGTCCCGAACTCCGATTCCGTTGGCGATGGTTGGCATGTTGACGGCTCTGCCTGGGACGCAGCTCTCGCGACGTCTCGAGCGAGAGGGTCGTTTGCGCACTCAGTCGACCGGGGACCAGTTCGGGCGTCCCAACTTCGAGCCATCGATGAATGAACGGACGCTGCTCAACGGCTACGCGAACCTGATGCGTGATTTGTACACTGCAGACAGCTACTACGATCGATGTGAGGCATATCTCGACCGTGCAACAGCTCCCCTCGGTCGTCGCCGCATCGAGGTGAGAGATCTGCTGACCGTCCTTCGCACCTCGTTGAAGGTCGGACTGATAGGTTCAGGAAGGAAACGTTACTGGCGTCTCCTGGTGCGAGCGTTCCGACGCACACCGCGCTTCGTCCCATGGGCCATAGTGAAAGGGATCATGGGAGAGCACATGATCCAGTATACGCTGCGGGATGTGCTCCCACGATTGGAGCGAGCGATCGAGGACCTCACCGATCGCACGCCAAGTCGCGTGGACCTAGCCATCGCCCCCGATCCCCTCACAGCACATTAGCCGCCGAGTGGCGCGGTAGCCTCTCGTGGGATCGAGCAGTAGTATTGCTCTGATGCCGGACCAATCCGAAATAGAGGTGCTGGTCGCGGCGCGTGACTGGAAAGCCGAGGGTCATGGTGTTGCGCTGGCTACTGTCATCAAGACTTGGGGGTCTTCGCCCCGCCCAGCGGGGAGTCATCTCGTCGTACGAGACGATGGCTTCTTCTTGGGGTCGGTGTCAGGGGGCTGCGTCGAAGGCGCCGTCGTCGACGACGCCCTTGGCGTCATGAAGACGGGTCTCTCCAAGGTTCTCGAATTCAGCGTAACGAACGAACAGGCATGGGAGGTAGGTCTCGCTTGCGGGGGCACCGTCCGCATCTTCGTGGAGCCGGTGCAGTGAAGGCCGAGACTCTCGAGACGGTGCTGGCGGATATCGAAGCCAAGCGACCCGTCGTGTTGGCGACCAATCTAGAAACCGGCGACCAACGCTTGCTCCATCCAGGTGATGGCGAGAACGAGTCCGAATGTGCCGATGTCGAGCGGGCCTTGCGCGTCGACGCCTGCATCGCCACCGACGCCGAAGGCGGCCCGCGAGTCTTCTACCAGCCGTTCAACCCACCGCTTCGCATGATTGTGGTCGGTGCGGTCCACATCGCCCAATCGCTGTCCACGATGGCTGCGCTCACCGGCTACGAAGTCATCATCGTCGATCCCCGTGAGTCGTTCGCTGCGGCCGATCGCTTCCCAGGCGTCACGTTGAACCTCAAGTGGCCCGATGCTGCCATGGAGTCACTGGCGCTGGACCAACGCTGCGCGGTTGTCACCTTGACCCACGATCCGAAGCTCGACGATCCTGCACTGCAGGTCGCGCTCCGCAGCGATGCTTTCTTCATCGGGTGCCTCGGGAGCAAGAAAACTCACGCCTCGCGCCTGCGGAGGCTGTGCAAGGCAGGGTTCTCCGAGGCCGAGCTCGCGCGCGTCAAGGGCCCGGTTGGCTTGCCGATCGGTTCTCGCTCTCCTGCGGAGATCGCGGTTTCCGTGCTGGCCCAGGTCACCGAGACCCTACGAAAGCCCATGTGCTAAGGCGAAACCTCAGCAGTCCGAAGAGCGCAAGGAAGAACATCGTCGCGGTGGTTCTCGCGGCTGGGGCATCGCGTCGCATGGGCCAAGCCAACAAGCTGACGATTCCCGTCGACGGCACGCCGATCGTTGCATGCGTGGTCGATACGCTTCGAGAAGGCGGTGTAGAAAAGGTCTTGGTCGTGACAGGTCATGCTCCCGAGGAGATCCGAGGCGCACTCGGAGACCGTGACGTCGAGATCGTACACAACCCGGACTACGAAGAAGGAATGGGTGCGTCCGTCCGAACCGGCGTCTCGCTAGTCGGCAACGACGCCGATGGGGTGCTCATCGCCCTCGGAGATATGCCGTGGGTTAGCACGGACGTGATCGGTCGACTGCTCGATGCGTTCACCCCAGACGGGGACCTCAGCATCTACATCCCGATGTTCGGCCGAAAGCGCGGCAATCCAGTCCTGTGGGGATCGCGCCACTTCCCAGAGCTTCGTCAGTTGTCCGGTGACCTTGGCGGCAAGGCACTCTTTCACAGACACGCTGAAGCGATTTGCTACGTTGACGTCGAGAGCGCAGCTGTGAACATCGACGTAGACACTCCCGAGGCCCTCCGCGAGCTCGGGATCGATGGCTCAGATGACTGAGTTAAGAAACATCTGATCGTGGTTGGCGGTAGTCCGTCCTGACGGCAGGAACTTTTGCCACATATTTGGCCGCTGCCGCTGCCGTTAGTGAATGGTGTACGGGCCGTCGTTGTGCCATGCACGCTGTCATGAATCTCACCTTCACCGAGGAAGAAGACGCGTTTCGTCAGGAGGTTCGCGCCTGGATGCAGGAGGCGATGCCCGAGGGGCTACGTCGCGCCGCGCAAGGAGCGGGAGGCCTCAATTTCGAGGAGTCCGTCGAATGGCACAAGCTCCTTTACGCCAAAGGATGGATCGCGCCCCACTGGCCCAAGGAGCTCGGCGGTACAGGTTGGGATGCTACCAGGCGTTTCATCTTCAACGAAGAGTTGGAGATGGTCGGCGCCCTGCGAATATCCGTCCTTGGCCTATCGATGGTCGGCCCGCTCATCATGCAGTTTGGGACCGAGGCGCAGAAACAGCGATTCCTTCCAAAGATCCTCAGAGGCGAGGAGTTTTGGTGTCAGGGCTACTCCGAGCCGAATGCGGGAAGTGACCTCGCGTCGTTGCGGATGACCGCCGAGGACGCGGGCGATCACTTCATCGTCAACGGCCAGAAGACCTGGACTTCCTGGGCGCAGAACGCGGACTGGATCTTCTGCCTCGTGCGGACCGACCCCGCGGCCGCCAAAAAGCAAAATGGGATCACGTTCCTGTTGGTCGACCTCAAGACTCCGGGCGTCGACGTGAAGCCAATGTTGACGCTCGGTCATGCCCCGGCCTTTTGCGACACGTTTTTCGATAACGTGAAAGTTCCAAAAGAGAACATCGTCGGCGGCCTCAATCAAGGATGGACGGTGGCCAAGGCGCTGCTCGGCCATGAGCGGACGCTGCTCGCGTTGATAGGGCCGTCGCGACACGTTCTGCACAAGCTGAAGCACATCGCCTCCACCAAGACCGTCAACAGGCGTCCGATGCTGGAAGACCCAAAGTGGCGCGCAAAAATCGCGCGGCTCGAGATGCGGTTTCGAGCGCACCTCATGGTGAGCTACCGCGCGTTGTCCGATCAACAGAAGGGCAAGATGCCGGGTCCCGAGGCTTCCATTTTGAAGCTCGTCGGAACCAAGCTGATCCAGGAGCTCACCGAGCTCGCGATGGAAGTCATGGGTGAGAACTCTCTCACTTGGTACAACGAGGGCGTCTGCGCACCCATCGAGGAATCGATCGGGCCCTACTTCTGCTACGAGCGATCCGCAACGATCTACGGCGGCTCCAACGAGATTCAACGCAACGTCATCGCAAAGATGATCCTTCAGCTACCGAGTCGCTGAACGGCGAGACCACTTAGGAGTATTTCCAGAATGGACTTCGAGCTAGACCAAGAACAACAAATGCTCGCGAAAACCGTGTCCGACTTCGCTAAAAACGAGTCGCCTGTCGAACGGTTCCGCAAGCTTCGCGACGACGGTACCGGCTACGACCCCGCGGTATGGCGCAAGATGGGCGAGCTCGGATGGCTCGGGGTTCCGTTCGTAGAGTCGGTGGGCGGTTTCGGCGGCAGCTTCATTGAATGCGCCATCGTTTTGGAGAACCTGGCGACCACGCTCGTTCCGGAGCCGTACCTGGCTTCGGTGGTCCTTGGTGGGATGACGTTGGCGCGAGCCGGCAACGCGACACAACACGAATCGTATCTAACGCCGATGATCGAAGGCGAGTCCACGCTTGCGCTCGCGTACTCCGAGGCTCAAAGCCGCTACGACGTCAGCGCAATCGAGACGACCGCGACGCCGGATGGCAGCGGTTACAGGCTTTTGGGCGAAAAAGTCTGGGTGCTCAACGGACACCGCGCCGATCATCTGATCGTGTCGGCCAAGGCGTCCGGAGGCGTGACGCTGTTCGTCGTGCCGCGAGAGGCCGAGGGCGTGAACGTGACTGTCGCCAAGACGATCGACGGACAAGAGGCGGCCTTCATCAAGCTCGACAACGTGGCTGTTGCAGACGACGCGCGCCTTGGTGAGGAAGGCTCGGGAGCAGTCGTGCTCGACCGCACGATGGACTACGCCGCTGCCGCCGCAGTTGCGGAGGGCGTTGGGATCGCCACCACGATGCTTCAGATGACGGTCGACTACCTCGGCACGCGCGAGCAGTTCGGCGTCAAGATCGGTTCGTTCCAGGCGCTCCAACACCGCGCGGTCGACATGTACGCCGAATCGGAGCTTCTCCGTTCCATCTCGATGGCTTCGATGGTTCGCGCCGACGAAGAGGATCCCCGCACGCGTCGCGGTGACATCTCTGCCGCGAAGTACCAGCTCGCCACTGGCGGGATCTGGGTCGCTCAGCAGTCGCTACAGCTGCATGGCGGCATCGGCGTCACCGACGAGCACGACATTGGTCTCTACTTCAAGCGGATGTACGCACTGAACGCGCTATTCGGCGACCAGGAGCACCACGTTGCGCGGTTCGCGAGCGAACCGTCCTCGTTCTAGGTCGCGGCCATACGCGCGTCGTGCGGTAATCGCGCAAGCAGTGCAGCTCACGCGCAAATTGTGCGCGGGTTGCTCGTGGACACTGCGCGCAAGTCGTCTTTGGGCCCGGCACGAACATTGCTTGATTCGTGTGTGGAAATGTTTGTCTAGCGAATGGTTGGCTAGACACGTGCCGTTCCTACAGGAGTTCCCATGGCCTACTACTCACCCGTCGATTTCTTGCAGGATGAAGAGTTTATCGAGGGCATGAAGCGGAGGCAAAACGGCGAGCTGTCTCTCACATGGATGGACGCTGCAACGGAGCGGGTGCGCTGCAGTCCGCAGAGTCCTCGACGCGGAATGACCTACAAAGATATCAACGTGGGTTCATACAGCACCGATGCCATCCCGGAGGTCATCCGTTCACACAGGACGATGGCGCCGCGGGGGTCGGCACTTCCGCTGGGGTTGCCGGATATGGGGTATCTGGTCAACCGCAAGAGCGAGGTGTGGGCCAACAACATTCTTGCCTTGTACGAGGAGTCGAAAACAAGGCAATGGAACGCGTCGACAGACATCGACTGGTGCGCTCTTCCTGACTGCCAGATCACCGACGACATGGAAAAGGCATTCTGCCAGCTGTGCACTTTGCTCACGGAAGTCGAGATGATCGCGACCGACCTGCCCGCCAAGTGGATACCGCTCATCAACCACGACATGATCGAGCTCAAGAGCCTGTTGTGCATGCAAGCAGTCGACGAAGCGCGACATACCGAGGTGTTTCGAAAGCGCGCCCTCGCCAATGGCGTTGGCCTTCTACAAGCAAGTGTGGTCGCGGAACACGCACTCAAAGGAATTCTGGATGCCGACACCTACACCCAGGCGTCAGTGTTCCTGCATCTGCTTGGGGAAGGGTTTATCCTCAGTACTTTCAGAAACGGCGAAGCAATCGCCCCGACCGCAGTCGACAAAAAAATATTCCGCTTGGTGATGCAGGACGAGGCACGCCATGTCTCTTACGGAATGATGCACCTCAAATACTTTTTGCGAGCACACCCAAGCCGCGCCGAAGAAATACACTTCATGCTCGATGAGGCGGAGACGTTGATGATCGGGCTGCTTGGATCTGCTGAGCTGGCTGAGCCGCTCATCATACTGGCTGGCAAAGGATTTGGTCGCGAGCACATCGAACGAGGTGTAGAGCTCACTCTATTCAACCAGCTCAAAGCAATCGACGAGTATTTCGGCCGGCTCGAGCACGCAGGGCTCGAGGGACGCCGGGAGCGCAGCCAGTTCACTAAACTCCTAGCCATGCTCGCTTGAGCAGAACGGTGGCCGACATGGACTTTCCATCCAAAGAGTTCTTTGACCGTCTACGAACCGAGCTCGTTGGCGCAGCCGACGAATTCGCACATCTGGGCGTTTTTGATGCCTCGTTCGCGATTCGGGTACAGGCGAGTCCCGGGTTCGCCGAGGAACGCAATTATCTATTTCGGTTTGAACTAGACTCCTGTACCGAGTTGACCGAGACCGAAACCGATGGGCTGGAAGATAGGGTCGATTTCGTCTTGGAGGCCCCCCACGCTATCTGGTGCGAGATGCTTGCCAGCAGGCAACCGAATGGCGAGATCGACGCTGCCCACACGATCAACACACTGTGCCATTTCGACGACCCGATACGCGTTCGGTATCGAGACCCCCTCGGACATGACAAGCTGTTTCGCTTTCAACAGAGTGTTCAAACTGTCTTCAACGTGGCGGCGACGGTTGCAGCGGAGGGTGCGCGAGCGTCGACGTAGGAACTAGTGCGTCGCGGCGGCTGGGAGCCCGACCCAAGCGTCGCTCCCGGGCCGCGCTCAGTCCTCGGTCTCGGTGTGCGTAGTGCGGTAGTCGCCGAAGGGCTGGTCGCGACCCTGTAAGGCCCCCGTGAGCCCCTCCTTCTCGATCTGCGCCATGAACTTTTGCATGCTTTTCTGATGCACCCCGAGCGCGCACAGGTCGGTGCCCACGCGAATGCCGGTGCGCAGGCCCATGATCTCCATCTGCCGGTGCACGGCCCGCTTGTTTAGCTGGACGATGTCGGGCGGCAGGGTCGCGATGCGCTGCGCGACCCTGAGCACCTCCTGCTCGAGGTCTTGTGCGGGGAACGACGCATTCGCCCAGCCGAGCCGCGCCGCCTCGACGCCCGAGATCGAGTCGCCGGTGACCATCATCTCCATCGCCTTGCGCATGCCCACGAGCCAGGCATGGAAGTGGGTGTCGGGCACGCCAAAGCGCACGGCCGGGCAGCCCGTCTGGGCGTCGTCGGCCATATAGACGAGGTCGCAGCAGGTCGCGAGCTCGGCGCCGCCCGCCAGGCAGTAGCCGTGTACCTCGGCGATCACGGGCTTTGCGAGCTCCCAGATGCTCATCCACCCTTGCGTGACCTGGCGCGGAAATTGGCCTTCACCGCCCGGCGTGAACCACGGCAGCTCCTGCCCTTCGTTGCCAGTATCCAGGTCGTAGCCGGATGAGAAGCAGGTGCCCGCGCCGCGCACGATCATCACGCGGATCTCGGGGTTCTGGTCTGCTTCCTGGAGAGCCCCGATGATGGCGCCGCGCAGGGCGTGGTTGAGCGCGTTGCGCTTCTCCGGGCGGTTCAGGGTGATGCGGCGCACTTGAGGGGCTGGTTCGTCGATCAGAACCACGGGGGAGCTCATGCTTCTTCTCCTTCGTAAACGTCGAGCGCTCCACAGTACCGCGGCGCGCGCGGATTGAACAGAGAGCTTGCCAGCTCCCTAAGAGGCCAACTCGACTTCCACCGGTGCACCGCGCGGCACATGGCTCGGAGAGCCGTAGAACATGCGGTAGTGGATCTGCCCAGAACCTCCGGCAAGGTGGATCGCTTTCCATGGCGATTGCACCGGCTCGTCAGGCCCCTTTCTCCCCTTGAATTGGTAGGGCTCCCAGGCGTGGTAGATGATCACTTCGCCGGGCTGAACACCGGGGGCGACCTTGCTCATCGCTGTGAAGTCGCCGGTCTCATTGAAGACTTTCACCATCGCTCCGTCGTCGATTCCCCGCGCACGGCAGTCGTCGGGGTTCAGGAAACACACTGGTTCGCCCCGCTGTAGACGCAAGAGCGCTTCCAGATCGCGCCAGATTGCGTGAATGCTCCAGCGGGTGTGCCCGCCGTTGATGCGCAGCGGATACTTGCTGTTGAATCCCGGCGGATCCTTGTGCACCGGAAGAGCCTCACCGCTCTCCAGGTACCAAGGGTGGTCGATGTAGAACTGCTGGCGGCCGGTCAGCGTCGGCCAGGCCATCTTGTCTTCCACGAACCAGCGGTGCGGCGAGAAGGTGTCCTCGGGATCGAAGTCACTGCTGGTCTGGGAGATCGGCGAAGGACGGGCATTCCCGGTGATCGGTACCGCGCCGATGCGCAGGGCTTCTTCGGCTCCAATGCCGCCGACGCTCGGACTGTTGCGGAAGATGTCGTCCATCAGAAGAATGGGATCTTTCGGATCTTCAGGATCGTAATGTCCCTGTGACGTATAGCAGTCGTAG
>QMMB01000024.1 GCA_003647035.1 Deltaproteobacteria bacterium
CTGCGACATCTGCGTCCGCTCCTCGACTACGCGCTTCCGCAGTACGCGCGCGAAGGGAAGGCCTATTTGACCGTTGCGTTCGGGTGCACCGGCGGCAGGCATCGCTCCGTAGCCTTGGCCGAAGAGCTCGGTCGCCAGCTTGGCGGCGACCACGAGATCGTCGTGGCCCATCGCGACGCGCAGCGGGCGGCCCCGTGACCGAAGGGCTGACGGCCACCGTCACGGTGCCCAATCCCCTCGGCCTGCACGCGCGGGCTGCCGCGAAGTTGGTCGAGCTAGCGAACCGCTATGAGTCACACATCGAGGTGAGCAAGGCTGGTCAGGCCGCCGACGCCAAGAGCATCGTGGGAGTGCTCTTGCTTTGTGGTCAGCAGGGCGCGCAGATCACCATTCGTGCACGAGGCACGGACGCCGCAGCGGCAATTGACGCGCTTTGTAGCTTGGTGGCAGACGGATTCGGGGAGACGCAGTGACAGGCCCTGCCCGGTTCAAGGGAATCGCGGCATCGATCGGCGTTGCGGTCGGCGCGGCACGTTTGGTTGGTCGCGAGCCTCGCCGAATTTCGCATCGTCGCATCGAGGATGCGGACATCGCGTCCGAGCTTTCGCGCTTCGAAGAGGCTGTCTTGAAGTCCCGCGCCGAGATCGAAGCGGCCAAGCAGGAGCTCACCGATCGGCACGGCCCGACCTACGCGCCGATTCTCGACGTGTACCTCCTGATGCATGGCGACGCCCTGCTCATCGACGCGACCTCGGAGGCGATTCGAAACGACCGGATCAACGCCGAATGGGCTCTGTCCAAGGTGACCGAGCGCCTCAAGAAGCCGCTCCTCGAGGACGCTTCATCCTATTTTCAGGAACGGGCTCGCGACATCGAGCACGTTCGAGAACATCTTCTGCGCCACCTCCGGGGGGAGCGGCGCACCGAGTGTTCCACCGAAGGGCCGACGGTTCTGATAGCGCACGATCTCACGCCTGCGGACGCGGTCCACATGTTGGCGCCACCGACAGTCGGGTTGGTGACCGAAGCGGGTGCCGGGAGCAGCCATACGGCGATCCTCGCCCGAACGTTCGGCGTCCCGGCCGTCGTGGGCGTTGGTCCACTTGCCGCCCACATCGACGACGACGACGTGGTCCTGGTCGATGGCTTCGCGGGGGAGGTGGCCGTGCGCGTGTCCCCGGACGAGCGCCGCACGGCAGAGCAGCGACGGGATCGTTTCGCCGCGTTCCTCGAGGCAGAACGCACCACGAGCGCCATGACGCGCGACGGGGTCTCGATTTCGGTCGCAGCCAACTTGGAACTGCCCAACGACGTGCAGGCCGCACTTGAAAACGGCGCGGAGGGCATTGGCCTCTACAGAACCGAATTCATGTGTCTCGATAGCTTAGAGCCGCCGTCCGAAGAGGCCCAGCTCGAGGTGTACCGTGGCGTCGTCGAGGCGATGGCTCCCAAGCGAGTCGTGTTTCGCACGTTCGACTGGCGCGGGGACAAGCGCCTGCGTGCACGCGACGTCAAACAGCGGGAGCGGGGTTGGTTGACAACCCAGATCAACGCCGTGTTGAGGGCGAGCACCGAGGGGCAGGTCGCGCTGATGTTCCCGATGGTGTCGACCGTGGACGAGTTCCGTGCAGCGCGGGCGATGGTCGACAGGTGCCGGAGTCAGCTCAGCGACGAGCGCGCTAGGACGGCCGAGGTTCCGATCGGCATGATGGTCGAGGTGCCCGCTGCGGCGCTGCTCGCGGAGCGATTCACGGAGTACGCAGATTTTTTCGCCGTAGGGACCAACGACCTGGCGCACTACACACTGGCATTCGACCATCGAGACAACCGCTCGGCTATGCAGTCTCTCGACCCGGCAGTGCTCAACCTCTTGCAGCGCATAATCGCGGCGGCAAGCGACGCGCAGCTTCCCTGCTCGATGTGCGGCGACTTGGCTGCGGACCCCGTGGCGTTGTGCCTTGCGCTGGGTCTCGGTTACCGGGAGATATCAGTGCCCGTGAGTGTCGTGCCGCTGGCGCGCGCTGTGATTCGCAACGTCGACCTGCATACGGCCACGGAGGTCGCCCGCGACGCACTAGGGTGCGGCTCCGCAGAGGCAGTTCGCGACTTGGTGGTCGATCGTCTCGACGACGACCTAGGCCCGCTGTGGAGGGAGCAGGGGATCGTCTAGTCGGATTCGCGAGGCAGGGGTTCCACTAGGCGGGCCAGCTCTGCCTCCGAGAGCAATCCAGTCGTGCGATCGATTTCGTAGCCGCTGGCGTCGTACAGGATGTAGGTCGGCACGATCTCGATTTTCCCAAGTGTGCTTTCTCCGTTCTCGACGTATCCGTACGGATTGGCGCCTACGAGAAAAGGCGGATCGAGTGCATACGCCCACGCCTCCACCAGCTGCGCTGCACGAGGCTGCGCGGCGATACCAATCACGACGACCTCGGGATGCTGCGGCACGAATGGCCTCAACGAGGTCAACGATGCCTGGCTGACCGTGTCAAACGTCGCAAACACGAACAGCAGCACGGGGGTGCCACGGAGATCCGCCAACTCGAGCCAGCGACCGTCCGATAGGCGCAGTCCAAGGTCGAGGCGCACGCCCCTCACCGACTCGGGGGTAGTCCCCTCCGCGCCGCCCGATGGATGGGCGCAACTCACCCCGAGGGCGAGAAAAATCGAAAGTACGCAAGAACCGCGTCTCGAAAGGCTACTTTTGATCATTGCAGTGGACTCCGCAACAGAGCAAGAACCACAGGGAAGTGGACGGTCTCCGGCAACAACTGAACGCCTTGCTCGCAACTTGCGACGCTGAGTCTACTCGAACGCGCGACCCTGTCGATTGCGTTCATCGCTACGCTCGACCTCGCGACCAGGAAATCGTAGGGCTCATCGCGGCGAGCCTTGCGTTCGGCAACGCGGTCGCCGCACGGCGAAGCATCGATCGCGTGCTCATCACGTTGGGCCCCGAGCCCGCCGCGATGGTGGAGGGCGCGAGCTACGACGAGCTCCGTGACCGTCTTGGAGGGTTCGTCCACCGCATTTACCGCGCAGAGCATCTCGCAGCCGTGTTGTCGCGGGCCGGCGAGCTGTTTCGTGTGCACGGGAGCCTCGGCAACGCCTTCGTCCAGTTCCATCAGGCAAGCGACGGCCACTTCAGGGAAGCCCTCGCTCGCTTCGCCGATGCGCTCCGAGGCGACACGACGAGTCGCAGCCTGCGTCACTTGGTCAGCGATCCTCGCGCCGGAAGCGCGTGCAAGCGACTCGTCCTCTACGCGCGATGGATGGTTCGTCCGGCCGACGGCGTCGACCTCGGGCTCTGGCCGATCGCCCCCTCCGAGCTCGTGATCCCGGTCGACACGCACATTCACCGCATCAGTCGGAACCTCGGGCTGACCAATCGTAGGACCGCATCGTGGGCGACGGCTGAAGAGATCACCGCCGCGCTACGCGAGTTCGATCCCGAAGACCCGGTCAAGTACGACTTCGCGCTTTGCCACCTCGGCGTGTCTCGCGAGTGTCCAAGTCGGCCCGAGCCGGACAAATGCCAGCAGTGTGTTCTGCAAGACGTGTGCAGCGTCTGGGCGCCCGGCGGAGTCAAGGGGCAGAAGAGGCCAAGGGTGTCAGCGCAGAAACCCGGTGAGCTTCGGCTCTAGGGCGTGCAGGTCCGCGACACTTTCGACGCCGTCTCCGCGCTCGAGGGTGTCACCGTTCAGCTGGATGAGACGGTAGTCCTGCAGTGCCTTGAGGGCGGTCTCCAACTTGAGCTTCGAGAGCGACTCGCGGCGCTCGATCTCGCCGGCGAGGTACATCTGCTGCCCCAGCGCAAGCGTGCGCTTGTACCAATCCTTCTTCGGAATCGGGCCATCGAGGACGATTTCTGCACCGCGCAGCGCGAGGAGGTAGCTCTCGAAGAAGGTCTGGAGCATCGCCGCATATCGTTCGAGCCGCTGACGCATCGCCCCCTCGGTGGCTTGCACATGGCCATCTCGGAGCTCGATCTCGCCGTCCTGGGCCATCTCGCGAAGTGTGTCTTGGAAGATCTCGTCGAAAGTTCCGTCGGTTCGATACATGAACTCGTGCTTGAAGACCCTGGACAGTTGCTGGACACGGTCGTTGAGGCGCGCGATGTCGACCCATTCCTCGGTGTCCACCAACAGCGCGGCCGAGATCAAAGCTCGCGGCACGAAGAAGTGAATAATCGTGTTCTGGTAGTACTCGAGCGCGATGCGTCGCTCGGAGTGAATCGTGTAAATCGGCTCCGGCCCCGTGTCGTGCGCGATGATGAGACGGGCGTCGAGGAACAGGTGAAGCGCTTCGTCGATCGTGTCCTCTCGGATACGGCCCTCGCCGATGCGGAGCTGGTGGGCGATCCGTGCTTGCATGACATCCAGCATGGCGAGCAGGTCCCCGCACGCGCTCAGCAGAGAAGCCCTGGTCATGCCGCGTTTTTGGTGACTCAACAACGCCGTGGCCACGAGCGCAGCCGGCGTCACCACGGTGACCTCGTTGATCGAGTACATCACCTTGTGGGCCAGCGCCCGAACCGCATTCCGTTGTTGTTCGGGTGTGATGTCGTCCGTGCCCGACACCTCGCCCCCCGAGCGCTCGACGGTCTCCGCTTGGAACTCGTCGAAATCGATGATTTCACCGAACTGGACGTAGAGCCGGCCCCACTTCGACCTCAGGATGCTCGAGCTCTTGATCAAGTCGCCGACGTTTTCGGACTGCTTGTCCCCGCCCGCGAGCTCGTGCACGAAGGAGCGTTCCTCGATGATGCGTTCGTAACCGATCGAAACGGGGACGAGCTTGACTTTGGTGCCACGAAGCTTCGACGCCGAGTCGTAGACCATCGACAGCAGGCCGTACTTCGGGGGCAGAGGCTTGCCGATTCGAGAGCGACCACCCTCCAAGAAGAACTCGATGGTGAAGCCTTCGGCGAGCAGTTTGCGCATATACGCCTCTACGAGCGCAGGGTAGAGCGTGTCGTCGTGAAAATTACGTCGAATGAAGAACGCACCACCCCGACGCAGTAGAATGCCGATCGGCCAGAAGCTGAGGTTGTCACCCGCCGCGATCAGCGGTGTCATCAGCGCGTTGCCGTAGAGCATGTCGCTCAACACCAAGTAGTCGATGTGGCTCTTGTGGCTCGGCAGCAGGACCAGCGACGCATCGTGGGCAGCTTCCCGCACACGTTCGAGGCCCTCCTTGTCGAGGTCGACCCCATCATACATCTTCGACCAAACCCACGTGAGAAACCGGTGCATGAGGTCAACCACGAGGAGGCTCTGCTTGGCGCAGAGACGCCCGAGCTGCTTGCGAGCCACGTTCTCGGCCTTGGCGTACGAAATGCCCTTTTCGCCGGCGAAGCGTTCGATGTGCGCTCGGACTCGCGGGCTGCGCAGGAGCTCGTCCTGGATACGGGCCGTGGTCTTCTTCATCGGGCCGAGGACGACGGCGCGATCGCGCTCCATGCGTCGAAGCAGGGCGTATCGAACCTTGTCGGCAGCCTCGCAGTCGGTCAGGTCGGGACCCTTCGCGAGAAACTCCTGGAGGTTGAAAGGCTCCCCGGAGCGAAGCTTCGCATCCCGGTAGTTCAGCAAGAACTGGAATAGTACGCGCACCCTGCCTGGCCACTGCACGGGACCGAACAGCAGGTCGAGCAAGCCCGGGCTCGCGGCCGCGGCTCGTTTGCTCCACACGAAGGTCTGAGGGACCAACAGGATGGGCTGTGAGGAGGTTCGCTGCTTCGCAACGAGGGCCGCGATCAGGTCGACCTCGAGCTTACGGCCGCGGCGCGTCTGGTCTCCAAACTTCGGTGGGCGTCTCAGGAACAGAAGCGCGCTGTACCCATCGCCGACGGCTTGCCCCAACGCTTCGGTTTCCGGGATCTGGCGCCGTAGGCTCAAACGGCGTTCGCCCTTGCCGAAGGGCTCGAGGATCCACAGCCCCAGGTCATTGACGAACCGGACCAAGGGCAAGCCGAACTTCTTCAGCAAGAAGTCGAGGCAGATGAAGTCCAAGAACGAGAGCGACCGCATCACGTAGACGACCACTCCCTTGCTAGCGGCGTCGCGGACCCCACGGCTCCACTTCTCGTCGACCCGAATGTGGGCGAAGAAGCGCCGGTAGAGCCATCGCAAGATCGCGTTGGGCGAATAGGGCGACGGCGTGGGTGACCGCCGCGCAAGCTCCGGCATGTTCGTCATCGCTCCGTCGGAGCCTAGCAGCGTGCTAGATCGGGTCGAGTTTACGCGGTTCTGCTTTTATTCCGCCATCTTACCGGCGAACCGTTAAAACTGCGCGCGCACCAGGCGGCGCTGGCCGGCACGCAGATCGACGGAGTAGCGCCGCTCTTCTCCGCCGAGTCGCACGACCACCTCATACCGACCCGTGCTGAGGTGAGCGGCCACTCCGCTCCCGAGCGTGCCGATGCGCTTGGAGCCGCGGTTCACCGTGACGATGCCGGTTCCCCGTGGCCCCTTGGTTTCGATTCGCACCTCGAGCACCCCGGTTTGGAAGTCGACCGAAATCGGGCTGGTCTTGCCGGCGCTCACCGTGACGTCGACGCTCTTCGATGGGTTGTCGAGCGCGCCGACCAGCCGCACGGTGACCTTGCACCTGCCGGCCGGGGCGGAAACGACAGCGCTGCACGATCCGCCCCCCACTTCTCGCCCATTTTGCTCGACGACGATGGTGCCACGGGCCGGGCTGCCGTTCTCCGTGACCGAGCATCGGATCTGCCCAGACTGTGCCTCGGCCGCCCCTGCCCCGCAGAACAGGCTGACTCCCAGCACGAGCGCTGGGACCGAACCCCCACCGAACCCGTGGGCCCGGCGGCCGCCCGTTTGAATAAGAATTCTCACCGCTTACCGTTCTATCTCAATTCGAGCGGCAGGTGGGCCTTCGATTCCAATCCACCTCATACCTAGGGTTTGTGCCCGCACTTATCGCCTCGCGCCTGCTTGACACCGCGAAGGCCGGCGGCTACGAAACGCGCCCTGAAACGGGGTCTTAGGAGCGAATCATGGCTACCCAGAGTGCCAAGGCGTCTGAAATCGAACGCAAGTGGTATGTTGTCGATGCCGCGGGTCAACCGCTAGGCCGTCTTGCGTCCAAGGTCGCGCATGTCCTTCGAGGCAAGCATCGTCCCGAGTTCACGCCGCACGTCGACACGGGCGACTTCGTCATCATCACGAACGCGGCTCAGGTGAGCCTGTCGGGCAACAAGCGTGAGGACAAACTCTACCATCGGCACTCCGGTTATCCGGGCGGCCTCACCTCGGTGAGCTACGGCCACCTGCTCGAGCGGAAGCCCGAGTTCGTCGTCGAGCGGGCGGTCAAGGGCATGCTCCCCAAGAACAGCCTCGGCCGGCAGATGTTTCGCAAGCTCAAAGTCTACTCGGAAGGGACTCACCCCCATGTGGCGCAGAAGCCTGAAGCCTTTCCCTTTTGATCTCGAGAGATTTGGTAAATGACACACTCTAAAGTCATCGACGGACGCAACTACGGCACCGGCAAGCGAAAGAACGCGATCGCGCGAGTCTTCCTCAGCACCGGCACAGGCACCGTGACCGTCAACGGCCGCACATTCGAAGACTACTTCCCTCGCGAGATTCTCCGCATCATCGCCATGCAGCCCTTCGCGGCGCTGTCGAAGCAGGGCCAGTTCGATGTCGAGGTCAACGTCTCGGGTGGCGGCGTTTCGGCGCAAGCCACGGCCGTTCGGCACGGCATCGCGCGCGCGCTCGTCGGCCTCGACGAGGACAACAAGCCGGCCCTCAAGAAAGCCGGCTACATCACGCGCGACGCTCGCAAGAAGGAGCGTAAGAAGCCAGGCCAGCCCGGCGCACGCAAGAAGTTCCAGTACTCCAAGCGCTGAGAACTTCGGACTGCAACCTCGAGCCGCGGCGCCTTTCGTGCCGCGGCTTTTTTGCTTAACGTCGTGGACAATAGACATGTCAGTATCAGGATGGAGTTGAGCACATGACCTCGAAGCCCATACGCGCGATCGTCGTTGGAGGGACCGGCTACACCGGAGCAGAGCTCGTGCGCCTCGTGCTGGGTCATCCTTCCCTCGAGCTCGTGTCGATCGTCGGGAATCAGACGGCGGGTCAGGCGGTCGGCGACGTATTGCCGAGCCTCCGAGGCGTTGTGGACGGCGTCGTGCAGACGTTCGACCCCGACGCCATCGCTGAGCAGGCCGACGTGGCGTTCTGCGCACTGCCGCACGCGGCGAGCGCCGAAGCAGTGAGCGCGCTGCGGCAACGCGGGCAGAAGGTGCTCGACCTGTCCGCCGACTTTCGTTTCGAGAACCTGTCCGTGTATGAAGCCTGGTACGGCAAGCATCCGGTTCCGGAGCGTTTGCCCGAGGCGGTGTACGGCTTGGTCGAGCTTCATCGAGAAGAGCTGCGCGATGCGGAGCTGGTCGCTGTGCCCGGTTGCTATCCGACGGCCGCAACCTTGGCGCTTGCGCCCCTGGTCAAGAACGGTCTCGTTCAGTCCGAGGGGATCACAGTAGACGCGAAGAGTGGCGTATCGGGCGCGGGCCGCACTGTATCGAGTGCGACTAGCTTCTCCGAAACCGCGGAGGGCGCCCGGGCCTACAAAGCTGGCGCACACCGGCACGGGCCAGAAATCGAGCAGGAGCTCAGCCGACTGGCGGGCGCGCCGCTCAACATCACCTTCGTGCCGCACTTGGTTCCGATGACGCGCGGCATTCTTGCAACCTGTTACGCCCAGCCTGCCAGCACGAGCGTGACCGCGGAGTCGTGCGCCGAGGCTGCTCGCGCGCTCTACGCGGGGTCGCCTTCCGTCCACGTGCTCGATGAAGGGCAGCATCCCGACACCCTTTGGGTGCGTGGATCCAATCGGGTCCACGTAGGCTACGCGCAGGATCGCAACAGCGGGACGATCATCGCGATGAGCGCGATCGACAACCTGGTGAAAGGTGCGTCGGGCCAAGCGATTCAATGCCTGAACGTCCGCTTCGGCCTCGATGAAGGGGCGGGCCTCCGGGCGCCGGCACAATGGCCCTGACCAGGATTGTGCACGTCAGCGATCTGCACCTCGAGAACGGGTTCCCCGGCGTGCCGCTGAAGAGTTTCATCAACAAGCGCATCGTCGGTCTCGCGAACCTTCGTTTTCGTCGGCGAAGGGTATTCGCCGACGCGGTCCGAAAGGTCGAAGCACTAGCCGCGTTCTCCGAAGAGCAGGGGGCTGACCTGATGATCTGCACCGGAGACTACACCGCGCTCGGCACCGAGCCAGAGATCGCGTACGCGCGCAAGCTCATCGAGCCGCTCACGCGCGCCCCGCTCGGTTTCTTCACCGTCCCTGGCAACCACGACCTGTACCTCCGGGACACTGTCGAGGCAGGATGGTTCGACGAGCACTTTGGCGAGTTCATGAAGACCGAGCTCCCCGAGTACGCCGTGGACGGCGTCTGGCCGCAGGTTTGGTTTCCGGTCGATGGCTTGGTGGTCGTCGGCGTCAACAGTGCGCGGCCGAACCCGAAGGCGACGTACTCGAGCGGGCGCATTCCGGACGAACAGCTCGAGGCTCTGGCGCAAATTCTGGACGATGCTCGCGTGCGCGATCGCTTCGTGATGATCGCGACGCACTACGCCCCGCGCCTGGCTAGCGGCCGACCGGACAGGCCGGCGCACGGTTTGGAGAACGCAGATGAGCTGTTGGCGATCAGCGCCGCCGCTCGAAGTGGCGTCATCGTCCACGGCCACATCCACTGGCGCTATCACGTTCGCGTGCCGGAGACTCCGCTGACCCTGTGCTGCGCAGGCAGCACGACCCACGCCGGCCGGGAGGGGCTGTGGATGTACGAGATCGGCGACGGCCGCGCGACGGCCACGCCCGGAAGATGGGATCAAACGCGCTACCTCCTCGAACCGGACCAGGCGATCGACATCGACCCGTAACTTGCCGCCCTGGCGCTGGCTCGCATACAAGCACGGGTATGGCAGCTCGCCAGTTCGGGGCAAAACGCGAGGCGCGCAGGGTCGTCCGACGGCTCGTGGATCTCGAGTGCACGGTGTACTCAGAGCTCTGGGGCGAAGCGATTTCGCACCAGGTAACCGATGTGAGCGAAGAGGGTCTCTGGATCCAGACCGATCTCCTGTTGGAGCTTGGGACGCAGGTCACACTCACCTTCTATCCCCCCGACTGGGAAGAGCCACTCTACGTGGCCGGCCGCGTCCAGCGCGTAGAGCTTCAACGAAGACCGGGCGACCGGAGCGCAGTCGGCATGGGGATCGAGTTCGAGGCCCTGCGGATCGACGAGCGACGCCGTCTCACGCAAAGCATGCGGTGTCTCCGCGCGCACGAGGCCTTCATCTTGGATCAGCGCACGCTCACAGGCGTACCCGTTGGCGTCGGGGAGGCCGACCGGCCCGCACCCAACCCGGGCAGCACCGTTGCGGGGTGGGCCGCCCCGTCGCCTTCCGCGCCGTACCTGGGCCGCCCGTCGCGGATCACTGCGACCCCTTCTCAACGCGAGGGGGACATCGAGGCAGCTCAAAGCGCGTTTCCCGGCGGGCTCGAGTTGGCCGCATCGGTGTTCGCGGATTCCGGCTCCGACTAGCGAACGTGTAGCGTGCCGGCGTTCACCCGGTCGTCGCCGTCTTCGGGCCCCGACTTCACTTCGAGCCGCTTGCTTCCGCTGAACAAGCCCACGTACAGTGTGTATTCGCCGACGCCGTAGTTCGCGGGAACCGTGAGCTCCTGCGTGTCGACGATCACGTCCCCCTTCTCCCAGAGCTTGACGGGGTACCGACCGCCGACGGGCGTGTGGTCGCCGTTGAGCCGCAGCCCGTACCCATCGATGTGCACGAAGACCTTGTACCCACTCGGCGCGTTCCCGAGGACCCGCCAGTACCAAGTCACTTCGAAGCGCTGCCCCGCGCCGACCGAGTCTCCGCCTGGGAGGGAAAGATCGTATCCCAGCAGCTCGATGCGGTCTTCGAAGCTCGCGCCGACCGCATGCTGCGGCGCCGGGGCATCTTTCAGGACCGCGCTCTCTAGGAAGCTCTGGTTGGGCCGTCCGTCGATCGGCTCGGCTGCAATCAAGAGCAACCGTGCGCTCCGGGCGTCCGCCACGTACAAGTGCTCGCCTGTCTCGCGGCGGTAGGCGCGATCGAGTCCAGCTAGGTCGTCCGCTTGGATGACAGCCCAGCGCTGTCCGCCGTCCCGCAAGAATCGGAAGAGGTCGGACCGCGCGCCGATCTCTTCAATTGGTGCGTTGGTGTAGTACTGCGCCGCAGTCGACGGCAACTTGTACGACGCCAAGGGCTCGGCCTTTCCGTCGGTCAGCTCGCTGTAGGCGTCGTACACGGGCTTGGGCGAGAAGTGCCGACTCAGCGTGGGTTGGAATGAAAGCGCCACGAAGACTCCAACCGCCAGGCCTCCCGCGAGCGCGGGGAACACCCGCCGACTCCCAAGCTGCCCATACGCGTACCGCACCCAGGGAAGCCCGAACACGACGCCCGCGATCACGAAAGGAACGAAAAACACGACGCGGCCCACACGGACTGCAACCGATGCGATCCCAAGCTCGAGCACGAAGCACATCAGACCAAACGAGAAGCAGGCGCCGAGCAGCAGTGCCGCGACCAGAAGCCATCCACGGTGCGCCCAGCCGACCGCCCACTGCCCGCGCAGCCACCGGACGGTGTTCCGTGGCTGCGGCCGTGTGATCGCCTCGTGGCTCACCAGAGTGAGGCAAAGCAGGGCGCCCGCGATCAAAAACAGCAGCGCCCACTGACCTCTTGGATTGTACACGTCCGGGACGCTCAAGCCGTCGACGGTCAGGGAGTGAAGTGGGCTGTCGGGATAGAGCGCGTAGTCCCGAATCAACAGACCGAACAACAGGGCGACGACTACAGCCGCGGGCCACCGCACGACGGGCTCGCTGCTCACCTCGGCCAACCAGATCGCAACCAACCCCGCCAACGGAACCAGAGCGAGGTACGGAGGCGCGCCGTAGCGCGACGCGAACACGGTCCAGGACACGAACGCGAACGCAGCCCAGAGCAAGAGGACCCACGCCACGTTCTGCGAGTCCCGGGTTCGCGTCGGCCGTGAGAGGAGCGCCCAGATCGCGGCCACGGGGAGGGCGGCGCTCCATGGTGCGAATCCGTGGAAGACGAGCGCGATCGCCTTGTCGAACGTCGGTGGGTTTCCTCCGACGGCGCCTCCGCCGAGCCAGCGGTTGAAACCAGGGTCATCGAGCGAAACCGCCCGGATGACGCCCAACACCAAAATCGACGCAGCAAGCGGCAGCAGCCAGCGACCGATCCGGCTCCCTTGCCCGGTGTCGTCTGAGAGCAAGCTGGTGGCGGCGACCGCGAGAACCGGGGGAAGGGGGCCGAGCAGAACCCCGCTCGTGTGCGTACTAAACGCGATCCCGAATCCGAGAAGGATGTAGCTGGCGAGCTCGCGGCGGCCGGTGCGCGGCCCGGACAGGGCGGCGATGGCAGTCAGGCCGACCCAGGTCTGCGCGAACATCGCGATCGTGTCGCCCATCAGCAAGCGTGCGTTGAGCAAGAACAGCGGTGTCGAGGCGATGACTGCAACCGCGATGACCCCCGCGCGCCGCCCCACGTGTCGGTCCAACAAGACAAAGGCCAACAGGCAAGTCAGCCAGCCCGCGACGACGCCCGGGAGGCGGCCAACGCCCAACGTGTCGGCCGCACCGAGCTCCCACGGGTCCCACAGCCCGTACGACCAGATCCCCCAGACGGTCAACAGTGGCACCACCGCAAACACGATCCGTTCGAGTGCGACGGTCCGGCTCATGCGTCAGTCCATGATCTCGTCGACTTGCTCGACGAGGGGCTCATCTGCCCCCGCGACGAGCTTCGGCACATTCTCGATGTCGCCCAACTGTGCCTGCCAATCGCCGACTGCGTCCTTGTACGCGGGCAGCGCGCGTGTCGCCATGCGCAGGCCGGGGCCGTTGAGTTCCTTGAGCGGGTCGAGCGAGCGGGTGTACTTCTTGAGACCGAAGTGCAAGTGCGGACCAGTAGAGCGGCCCGTCGACCCGACGAAACCGATCAGCTCACGCTGCCTCACGGACGTCCCCCGGCGTATGCCGCCCTTGATGCGGTGTAGATGCGCGTAGGCGGTCTCGAAACCACCCCCGTGGCGGATGACCACGAGGTTGCCGTTGGGGCCTTTGCGTCCGGCAAACGTCACTCGGCCGTCTGCTGCCGCCCACACTGGCGTGCCGGTTGCGGCCGCGTAGTCCACGCCGAGGTGGGGCATCGTGCGTTTCAAGATCGGATGGAAGCGTCTTGGATTGTATCGGGAGGAGAGGCGGTCGTAGCGAAGGGGCGTGCGCAGCCAGCCGCCCTGCATGGCGCGGCCTGTGTCGTCGTAGAACTGCCCCTGCGAGTTGCCCGCCTGGTAGTAGAACGCCTGCATTTTCCCGGTTCGCTGGCCGTCGTACTCGAGCGCATGCACGCGGCCGTAGCGGAGGAACTCGCCGTCCACTCGCTCCTCGTCGACGATGATGCGGAAAACGTCGCCCTTGCGCGCTTGCAACGCGAAATTGATCTGGCCTTCGAACGCCTCGACGAAGAACGTGGCGAGGCCGGCGGGAAGCCCGAGGCCGACCAAGCCATCGCCGATCGACGTTTCCACCGAAGCGGCTCGCGCGATCGGCGTTCGCTCGACCTTCACCCGGATTTGCTCCGCGCGAAACACGCCGTCTTCGCTACGGGTTACTTCGACGAACTCGGTCGGCGAGGGGTGGTACTCGAACCGTTTCAAGCTGGCGGTCTCGTCCCGTTCGACGATCAGCTTGTGTTCGGGGCGGCACCGCCGAAAGTCCACGATGTGTTGGAGCGCTTGCTCGATGGCAGCGCACTCTTCCGCCTCGAGTCCGGCGTTGAGCAGCGCGCCGCGAAAGCTCGGCACGCCGCCGAACAGAGTTTCGTATCGTGCGTTGGGTCGCGAGCGAGCGAGGGCGAGCTCCTGCTCCTCCGTGAGATCTTCCTCGACGCCACCGTCGGCGTCCCCCGGGGCGACGTCCTCCGGCATGCCTAGATGCGCCGCGAGCTTGGCGTCCTGGTTGCCGAGCCTGTTCTCCACCCAATCCCAAGTTTGAGGAATGACGCTTCGCGCGACCCAGAGCAGAAGAGCACCCAACACGACCGCGCCGACCACGGCACCCACGACCAAACGCCGCGTCCGCCGAGCGCGGAGCTCGGTGGGGAGCAGAGCCATGTTGACCGACGGCAGGGGCCGCAGCCCACTAGGCTCTTTGTCACTGGATGGATTACCGCTCATCGAACCGAGGGCTTATCAGCGGGCGAATCAATAAGCAAAGGCGGCCCCGCAAAGCGACCTCGTCGCCACCCCGCAACCGATGTGCGGCGTCGATCCCACAGGGTTGACACCCCTTGGGGCCGGGGTTAAGACGCCGCTTCCACCGTCCGAGATGACGAACAGGCACGTAGCTCAGTGGGAGAGCACTACCTTGACACGGTAGGGGTCGGCAGTTCAATCCTGCCCGTGCCTACCAAGGGAAACGGCGTTTCGCGGTCCCCTGGTTGGCGATCGGTGTCTAGTTTGGTGTCTAGAAAACCGAGTCGCGCATCGCAAGCCCTGCCGCGTAGTTGGGGTGCGTGTAGGCGGCCGTCGTCGCCGTTCTCTTGTGCCCCGCCATGTAGGCCGCACCGGCGATATTCTGTGACACCTCTTGGGCGTGGGTGACCGCCGCGTGGCGGATGTCGTGGGCGCTCAGGTTGTCGTTCCTCAAAACGTTGTCCGTCGGGAGATGTGAGTGGCGATGATCGCGAAGGTGACCCAGTGGACAGAACTCGGACCCTTGCGTGCGTTGCCGACGGCTGGGCATGCGCGAGCGGATTTACGGCATCCGCCTGAGTCCCGCGCAGTGCGCGCAGCTCACGTTCATGCCCGACGCCGTATGGGATCCAGACTCTCGCTAACGAGCTCACGCTGCGGCTTCAAGCTCGATTTGGCGGCCTCGAGCAGGGCGTGTAGCAAGTGAAGCATCGGGGTAGGGGGGCTTGACCCCGAGCGGGAAACGTCAACGATCGTGCGGTCGACGAGGTTCTGAGGAGGGACAGGACCGAGATCGCCACTCGTGGCAACGACGCCGTGAATTTCCTTGGCGACACCTGTTTCGAGTGTCA
>QMMB01000025.1 GCA_003647035.1 Deltaproteobacteria bacterium
CGCCAACGTCAATGGCAGCGCGATCCCACGCATGGCGGACGCCAGCTTCTATACGCACGCGGGCCCCGAAATCGGTGTCGCCTCCACGAAATGTTTCATGACGCAGCTCGCCAACCTGTTGATGTTTAGTATCTGGCTCGGGCGGCGTCGAGGAACCATCGATGACGCGCAGGCTACCGAGCTCGTCGAGGGCCTGGCGCGGATCCCGCACGTGATCGCGGAGCGCCTGCGGGCGACGCACCTGGCCGTCGCCGATATCGTGCGTGATTTCTCCGACGCTCGAGACGTGCTCTTCCTCGGCCGCGGCCTCAGCTTCCCGATGGCGCTCGAAGGTGCACTCAAGTTGAAAGAGATCTCCTACGTACACGCGGAGGGCTATGCGGCGGGCGAAATGAAGCATGGACCGATCGCGTTGTTGGACGCGCGCATGCCGGTCATCGTGGTCATGCCCCACGATCGGCACTACGACCGCGTGTCGAGCAACATGCAAGAGGCGCGGGCCCGCGAAGCGAAGATCATCGGCGTGACGACCGTGGGCGATACCAAGGGGCAGGCCCTTTGTGATCGTTTTGTCGAGGTCGCCGCAACGCATGAAGCGCTCAGTCCATTCGTCACCGTCGTCCCGCTGCAGCTGTACGCGTACTGCGTCGCCGACCATAAGGGCACCGATGTCGACCAGCCGCGCAATCTCGCCAAGACCGTCACGGTGGAGTGAGTCGCGCAGGCCATGAAGTTCGGCCTCCTCACGACGGGCTTTCCGCGCTTCGAGGGTGACTGTGCGGGCTCCTTCCTCCTTACCTTGGCGCGGGGGGTCGTCGAACACGGTCATTCGGTTCAGGTCTTGGCGCCAGAGCCGTGCCGCCCGTGCCCGGTTCCGCGATGGCCCGGGATCGAGGTGAGCTGGGTGCCGTACGCGCGACCGCGAGCGTTGCAGCAGACGTTCTACGCCAGCGGTGCACCAGACAACCTGCGGCAGCGGCCCGCGAGGTGGGCAGGCGCCGCGCGTTTCCCGGCCGCGCTCTATCGTGCTTCGGCCCGCCAGCTCGCCGACTGTGACGCCTTGATCAGCTCGTGGTGCGTGCCCTGCGGCTGGGTCGCCTCGAAGACCGCGGAGGGGCGCGCGCACCTTTGCATATGCCACGCCACCGACGTTCGCTGGCTCTCCAAGGCACCCGGTGGCGGGGCCTTCGCGCGCGAGATCGTGGGTGGGGCCACTTCGATGTGGTTTCTGAGCGCTTCGCTACGCGAGCGTTTCTTTCGAACGGGCGGTATCGCTCCATCCGTCGTGACCGCGCACGTCGGCCCCATGCCCATCGACCCACCGCACTCGTTGCCCGAGACTCGCTCCGAGCTACGTCGGCGGCTCAGCATCCACGGCTTCACGGTCCTCTGCTTGGGGCGCCTCGTGCCGGTCAAAGGCCTCGACCAGCTTCTGCACGCCGTCGCGGCCCTGGCGGAGCCGGTCAGCATCCGTATCGCGGGAGACGGCCCCGAGCGCGGAAAGCTCCAAGCGCTCGCGCAGCGCCTTCAGGTCAACGCGACCTTCGACGGCTGGGTCGCTGGCGAACGAAAAGAGGCACTTCTGCGAGCGTGCGACGCCATCGTAGTGCCCTCGGGCCCACTGGACGGCCTCCCGACCGTACTCTTCGAAGCCAGGGCGCGTGCCCTTCCGATCATCACGACTGAAGCAGGCGCGATCCCGGACCATCTGCACGGTGACGCAGACACACTCCTCGTTCCCCCGAACGACCGCGCGGCGCTCACGGATGCGATCCACCGACTTCGAGCTCGGTGTACGTCCGAAGCGGCGGTTAGGGCGTGACCCTTTCGGTCCCTTTCGGCGGTCGGTAGCTGAAGCGCTTGTCGGGCACGTCCCGATTGAACTTGATCTTGGCGAAATCGAATCGGTTGCGGTTGCCGGCGGTGTCGATGATGAGAACGCGTTGGACGATTCCGGCGCGCTTGCCCCCGTGAGTCAACGTACGCACGTAGAAGACGAGCTGCTCGTAGTTGGGAGTCGGCCTTCGCGGAATGAGCTGCAGGACATAGCCATCTTGGAATTTCTCGTTGTCGTGCTCGAGCATCCGGACTTCAAAATCGTTCGCTAGATTACCGCTGCCGATGAGAAAGGAAAACGCCGACGGGAGCTGATCCTCGTCTACGGCGCGCTCGATGAGCTGCCCTCTCTTCTCGCCTGGTTCCGGCGGCTGGTAGATCAAGAGCTTCTTGCCATTGCTGACGAACACCTGTCCGTTCGGTGCGGCATAGTCCCAGCGCATCATCCCGGGCTTTTTGAAGACGACTTTCCCCTTGGCCCGGTCGTAGCGATCGTAGAGCCGCGTGTAGCGAGTCTGCTCGAATTCGGCCTGTAGCGTCGTGGTTTGATCGTAAAACGATTGCACCAAACCGATCACCACCGCCGGATCGAGGGGCTTGCTCTCCTGGGCGGCACCGCTGCCGACGAGCATTAGCAGTGCAAAACCCAAACCTATCGCCCCAAATCTCGAGGTCATCAACGTGTTGAACGCTCCCAAGGGGTTAGTATTCACGGTGGAGGTCGGTACACAAGGCAACCCACAAATCAGCCTAAAGTGGGATTGATCATTACACCGTAGATCCTTAGGATATAGAGGCAGGCGCCTCGTCGTGCCTGGAACTAGCTTGGTTAGCTTGTGAACCCCGTCAGAACCCGGAGGTGACATGTCAAGACACCAGGCTCGAATCATCCCAGCGGAGCGACAAAGGTCGCACCTCGAACAGAAGCACGCCCAGCTTGCGGACCGCATCGACGCTCTCGACGGCCGTCTGAGTCTCACCCCCGGTGAGGAGCTAGAGCTCCAGCAACTCAAGAAACGGAAGCTTTGGGCCAAGGATGCCCTACAAGACGTCGGCTGAAGACCCTGCGACCCATGACGGACGGCCTGCCTCTCCCGGTAGGCCGTTTTTTTTTGAATTGGGCCTTAAAAGCAAATGGGCCACCAATCGGTGACCCATTTCAAACGAAAGAATCGATGCTACAGTGAAAAAGTCAGGATACTTAAGTTAAGCTGGAATTTCCTGAGTGGCTGAGTAAAAGGACGACCCACCGCCGCGCGGATGCCGGGCAAGCTGGAAAGTGCGCGGCGAGGGGTCTTAAGCAAGCGACTGGGTACATTGCAAACGCGGTGCCAACTTGTCAGGGCCGCAAAACCAGCGCTTTTTTCGCCCCGGGCGCCATCGGTAGGACATTCCTGTCATAGACCTGCACACGATTGTCGTGGTTGGCGCAACGGCGGGCCGCAGGTGCCGATGTGCATACATCTCCCTACCGCGCAGGTTGAAGTGCGTGGTCCATCGTGCGTATGATCTGAGCAACCGGACAGGCCGGAACCCGATGCCCAAGTGCAATAGTTGCGACGGTAGCGTGCTCAGAACGGATGCTTTCTGTGGCACATGTGGTGAGCCGGTCCCCGGCGGGAAGCCCGTGGTGCCCATTGCGTGCGAGTCGAAGCTGAGCGGCGTGCAGACTCCGCAGGAGCGAATCAGTGGAACGTTCGCGCCGCCGCGCAGCACGGGGACCTCGGCGCGCGCCGTGGCGGTCGTTGCGCTCTCGGACCCGGAGTTCATCGAGCCCGCGGACACCGGCCTCAGCCGCACCACGATTCGCGAACGGGAGCCACAGAGCGAACCCGCACCGGTCCTGCCGCTTCACCGGAAAAAGACCGGCACCGAGAGCGAGCGTCGAGAGGCCGCTGCGGTGCTGGAGCTGCAAATGGACGAACCACGTGCTTCTGCCGCCGAGCGGGACACGAGCCTGCCCCACGCGCCGATTCCGCCGGGGCCGCCGATCCTCGCCTCGGACCTGCTCCGCGAACAAATGCGTCCGTCGAGCCCCGGCGAAAAAGCGCTCCGCCGAACGACGGTGGCGCTGGCGACCTTGGGTGCGTTGGGCGCGCTGCTCGTGGGCGGCGTTCATCCGTTGACGTTTGTTGCCCTGGCACTGTTGATCACGATGGGGACTTTGGCGCTGACGCCGATGTCGTACCGTGGCCGCGCCATCGGGCTGTTCGCGGTCGGCTCGATCGCGACCAGCGTCGCACTCTGGCAGCAGACCCTCACAGGTGGCGCACCCGAGGGAAGCATCCTTGCCAGTGCGACGATCCTTCTCAGCGGGAGCTTGCTCTTTCGCGCATACTACCGGGGCGCGCGCCTGGCCCGGGTGGTGGTGAGCCTCGGCGTTCTCGCCTTGGGCGCATGGTTCTTCGCGTCGGGGGGGCACGAGAGCCTCGTCCGGCTCGAGGGCGATTGGCAGTCTTGGGCACCCGCCGCGACGCAGGTGGCCTTCGGCTTGCTCGCCCTACTCTCGCTCATGGCATTCATGGACAACAGCACCCGCGGTGGCGCCCACGTGTGGGGCGTCGCGTTGCTACTCCTTTACATGCTGCACATCGGACTGCTCGTAGGGAGCGACGTATGGCCGGTCGGTGGCGTCGAGGTCAGCATCCAAGGGCCCACCATCGCCGCTATCCTCGCGGGCGTCGTGGGAACGGTAGTCGCCGGCATGGCACTCGCACAGGTTCTGGTGGTCGCGTACCAGGTGGCCCGCAGCCGCACCAAAGCGCGCATCTCCGTCGCCGCCTGAGCTCAGGGCACCTTGCGTGGCCACGACGCCAACAGGATGACCGCACAGGTGCGTCCCTTGTCGTCTTTGGCCTTGCCGTAGCCGGCGTCGGTGAATCTAGGGTCCGTGACGGTCAGCCGATGGCTCGGGCTATCCTCGATCGCGTGGAGCGCGTCGCGCATCGTGGCTGCGCGAGCGACGGCCTCGCCGATGACACGGGCCTCGATGCCACGCTTGAGTAGCCGGGCTTCAGGGTCCCCCTCCGCATCCAGATCGTGGCCGAACTTCCCCGAGTCGCAGACCACTTGAGCGTGACTCGTCGCCTCTTGACTCAGCAGACGGTTCGAACGCAGCGTGCGCGCGCCGGACGCTCGCCGAAGTTGCATCAGCCAGGCTTCCGGGGACTGTGACCCGCGCCGGGTCGGTGCGCCTTCTGGCATCTTGCCCACCCAACGCTCCGCGACCGGGCGCGGCCCGCTCGGCCCCGTCGCCACCAGCTGGACGAAGAGCGGTCGCCGCCACTCGAGTGGGAGCGACATGGTCGCTCCGTATTCCCCCCCGTCGATCGAAATACGGCGCGAAGCACCCCCGGCATCTCGCACCACCAGGTAAGGATCGCGGAAGTCCTCGATGACCTCCGCGTGAATGCCGTTCTTGCCGACGAGCTCGAGCGAGCCGGCGCGGACGGCCGCCACCAATACGATCCGCTCTGCGTAGCGCGCCCGTCCGCAAATCAGGGGCGCGTCGGCGGTCTCGTCCAAATTCTCGAGCCAAGTCTTGAAACTATCGAACTCCCCGGTGACACCAAACTTGGCATACAACGGATTCGCATCGACGCCGGCCTCGCGCGCCTTGCGAATGAGCTCAGGAGACGGCGGGATGTGTTGAAGTTCCGCCAGCTGGCCCGCCAGCTGCTCCAGCTTCTGGTTCCTCATGCACAGCTTGGCAGGCTTCGCAGGCTCGGCAGATGGTTCGCCCTCGGCGGGAGGCTTGTCTTCGTCAGCGCCCGCCGTCGCGTGAATCGCGAGCAGCATGGCGCACAGGATTATAGATTTGCGCAGCATAGGTTTGAATCACGTCCGGTAGTCAGCGTTGATCCGAACGTACTCGTGTCCTAGGTCGCAGGTCCAATAATGACCAAGGCCACGCCCAGCTCCGACCGTGACCGTGATCACGTACTCCCCCCGCTTCATCGTCACAGCCGCTTTGAGCTCGGTTCTTGGGGTCATCACGGGGGTCCCGCGCTCGAAGATCGGAACGCTGCCTATCTTCATCGAAACGTGATCAGGATTGAAACGTGCCCCCGAACGGCCTGCCGCCGCCAGAATGCGACCCCAGTTCGGATCACAGCCATGAAGCGCAGTCTTGACGAGTTGAGACCCTGCGATGGTCCGCGCGATCTGGACCGCATCGGTGTTGGTCCGGGCCCCGAGAACCTCGATCCGAACCAAGTGTTCGGCGCCCTCACCGTCCGCCACGACTTGCTTCGCGAGCGATTCGAGCACCTCGGTGAGGGCCGCGGCGAATCGTCGCCCTGCCGCGCTCTTCTCATCGATCACCCGACTCGTGGCTGCTCCGGATGCGAGCACGTAGATCGAGTCGTTGGTACTGGTGTCGCCGTCGACTGTCGCCCGGTTGAAGGTGACCTCGGTCGACTGGCGTAGGAGCCTCGACAGCGTGGCTCGTCTCAGGGGCACGTCGGTCACCACGAAGGCGAGCGTCGTCGCCATGTTCGGATGAATCATCCCTGCGCCCTTGGCGATGCCGAGCACCCGGCACATCGTGCGCCCTACCTTGACCTCCGCCCGTGCAAGCTTCGGGCCGCGATCGGTGGTCATGATCGCGCGTGCGAAGCGCGTCGCGCCGGTTTCAGAAAGGTCCGCGACGAGCGACGGAATCGCCCGCTCGATGTCGTCCCGAGCGAGCGGCACGCCAATGACGCCGGTCGAGGCCGGGACCACCAACGCGATCGGAACGCGGAGCGCAGCTGCCGCGACGCGCGTCAACGCCAACGCGGCTTGCTGCCCCTGCTTCCCGGTGCACGCGTTCGCGTTGCCGCTATTGACCAGAATCGCCTGACAAAGTCCGCTCTTCAGGCGGCGCTCGCTGACCACCACCGGTGCCGCTCGGACGCGGTTGCGCGTAAAGACCGCCGAGGCAACAGCCGGCTCGTCCGCAACGATCAACCCCAAGTCCAGCGCGTCGTCCGCTTTGACTCCGCTGTACACGCCAGCGAAGCGAAACCCCTTCACCCGTCCGCTCATGGCGTGCCTATTACCAGATGGGCGCTACTGCGGCGAGGCTGCGGCCTGGTCTTCGCGGTAGTGGCAGTTCTTGTACTTCTTGCCACTGCCGCAATAGCACGGGTCGTTGCGACCGAGCTTCGGATGATCGCGTTTGACGGTGACTTGCTGCACCGCGGCGGGCTGCGGCGGAGGGGGCGCTCCCGGACCGGCGCCGCCCGCTCGACGGCCTCGCCTTGCGGCTGCCCGGCGAGCCTGCCGACTGAGCCCTTGCTGCTGCTGACCGCCACCGGCCGGCCCCTCGCCCTGATGGCTGGCGCGGATGTGCCGCTGCCGCTTTTCGGTCGCCTGACGGCGTTGCTCCTCGAGCCGCTGCAACTCTTCTTCGCCCGCCCGCTCGACGGTGAACATCCCGAGAGTGACCGACGACTTCACGCTCTGCACCATCTCCAGGTACATGTCGAAGCCCTCACGCTGATACTCCTTCTTGGGATCGCGCTGACCGTAACCGCGTAGGCCGATGCCGTCGCGGAGGTGGTCCATGCCCTGCAGGTGGTCCATCCACTGTTTGTCGATCTCTTGGAGGTACAGGTCGCGGAACAATCGAAGGAAGTTCTCGGTTCCGAACTCGCGCTCTTTGCGCTCCTGCACGGCAGCCGCGTCCGCGTAGAGCTTGCGAAGGAGCTCCTCGCGGTCGCCCATCTCGTGGACGCCGGTCGCATCGATCGCGAACTGCTCTTTGTAGGCGCGCTCGAGACCCTCGAGGTCCCAGTCCTCGTAGTGCTTTCCGGGCGGGCACGCGTGGTCGGTCATCGTGACGATGATCTCGTCGACCAAATCGAGCAAGCGCTCTTTCTGCTCGCTCAGCGACATACCGACCGCCTGCTCGAGGTGCTTGTAGGCGCCTTGGGCGTCGTTGCGGAACTCTTCGAGCGGCACGGCGCACCCGAACCAGACGTAGATGTCCTTTTCGAGCAATTGAACCCGCACGTCGGTCAGGGTCGACAGGTCGGCCGCGAGCGACTTTTTACGATGCGCAGGCACGTCATCTTGGGTGAGACCCGCATCCGGCAACGGATACGAATGGAATTTCACCATGTTCTCGAGCACCTTGGTCACCCGGGACAGCAACTCGACGTCGAGCCCATCGACCAGAGGCACGGGCTCCACACCCGCCTTGCGCTCGTCGTCTGTGGGCACCGTTCGGTACTCTCCGCGCAAGACCTGCTTTCGCAGCGCGTACATGCTCTTGCGCTGCTGATTCATCACGTCGTCGTACTCGAGCAGGTGCTTTCGAACGTCGAAGTTGCGCTCTTCGACCTTCACCTGAGCGTTCTCGACGGCACGCGTCACCCAGCGGTGCTCGATCGGAACGTCTTCTTCCATCCCGAGCCGGTCCATCATGGCCTGGACTCGTTCACCCGCGAAAATCCGCATCAGGTCGTCTTCGAGCGAGAGAGAAAAACGCGAAGAGCCCGCATCCCCCTGGCGGCCCGATCGCCCACGAAGCTGATTGTCGATGCGCCGTGATTCATGCCGTTCAGTGCCGATGATCTGAAGGCCGCCCGCGTCTTTGACGCGCTGGGCGTCTGCTTTGCACTGGGTGATGCGTTGCTCGGTGGCCTTGGCGATCGCGGCCTCACGCCGCTCGGGGTCGGACAGCACCTCCTCCGAAGCGCTCTCGAGCACCTCGATCTTGGCGAGCATTTCGGGATTGCCGCCCAGCACGATGTCAGTGCCTCGACCGGCCATGTTGGTGGCCACCGTCACAGCGCCCGGCGTACCCGCCTGCGCGACCACGTACGCCTCCCGCTCGTGCTGTTTGGCGTTGAGCACGTTGTGCGGGACACCCTGGCGGTCGAGGAAGTGCGCCACCGCATCCGATTTTTCGACGCTTGTCGTGCCGACCAGAACGGGCTGCCCTCGCTGGTGCGACGCTTCGATCTCCAGGCAAAGCGCCCGGAACTTCTCGCGCTCGGTCTTATAGATGAGATCCTCTTCATCGGCGCGAATGATCGGCTCGTTGGTCGGAATCACAATCACATCGAGCTCGTAAATGTTGTGGAACTCGGTCGCCTCGGTGTCGGCGGTGCCGGTCATCCCAGATAGCTTCTTATAGAGACGGAAGAGGTTCTGGAACGAAATCGTAGCCAGTGTGAGGTTCTCGCTCTGAATGAGAACTCGCTCTTTCGCCTCGACTGCCTGGTGAAGGCCGTCCGACCAACGCCGGCCGGGAAGCACACGACCGGTGAACTCGTCGATGATCATCACCTTGGCGTCTTCCGAGACCATGTAGTGCTGGTCGCGGTGGTACAAGGCGTGTGCGCGGAGGCACTGTTGCAAGATGTGAAGCGCCTCGAGGTTGGCCGGGTCGTAGAGGTTGGCGCCGTCACCTGCGAGCAATCCACGGCCAGCCAGCAGTTCCTGCGCGCTCTCCATGCCGTTCTCGGTGAGGGTCACGCTGCGATTCTTCTCGTCGAGGTCGTAGTGCTCATCCTTGCGCAACCGCGGGATGATCTCGTTGATCATCTCGTAGTTGTCGCTGGCGGTTTCGCCGGGCCCGCTGATGATCAACGGCGTACGCGCCTCGTCGATCAGGATGGAGTCGACCTCGTCGACGATCGCGTAGTTCAGATCGCGCTGCACATAGTCGTAGATGCTGAACTTCATGTTGTCGCGCATGTAGTCGAAGCCGAACTCGTTGTTCTGGCCGTACGTGATGTCGCAGTTGTACGCGCGCTTCTTGACCTGGTTGCTCTGGCCTGGAACGACGACGCCGGTGCTCAGCCCGAGGAACCCGTAGAGCTTGCCCATCCACTCCGAGTCGCGAGTCGCGAGGTAGTCGTTGACGGTCACGACGTGGACGCCCTTGCCCTCGAGGCCGTTCAAGTAGCAGGGGAGCGTGGCGACCAGGGTCTTGCCTTCGCCGGTCTTCATCTCGGCGATTTGGCCTTGGTGAAGTACGATGCCGCCGACGAGCTGGACGTCGTAGTGCCTCATTCCAAGAACGCGCTTACCCGCCTCGCGGGCCACGGCGTACGCGGGGACCAACAAGTCATCGATCGGGGCGCCGTTATCGATTTGCTGACGGAACTCCGCAGTCTTCCCGCGTAGGTCTGCGTCGGACAGCTTCTTGATATCGTCTTCGAGCGCCGAGATCGCAGCGACCATGGGCTGCATGCGCTTCACTTCGCGTTGATGCTTGGTGCCAAGCACCTTTTTTAAGACTGAGCTGAACACGCACGCAATCTAGGTCGGCCGGGGGAGGGGTGCAAATGAGTGTCAAAACCACCGTTTGGAGAGAGCGAGCATCGCCAACAGCACGAAGACCAGGAGCACAAACGCCCACAGGCCGCGGCCCGGGGAGGCGGTCCGCCGAGGGGTTGCCGTCTCTTCTCCGAGCTCGTCGAGCAACTGGCGTGCGCGCGCCTGGGCCAGGAGCTCGACGCGAAGTAAGACCATGCTCACCATCAGACCGATGAGCAGGATCGCGGCGGCCGCCTGCCAGCGCCGGAGCTCCTGCTCGCCGTCGAGCGCTTCGTCCGCTCCGAGTCGGGCGCTCGTCGCCGTTCCGACCGCAACGACATCGAAGCTCGGCACGGCGAACAACGCGCGGACCAGATCCGCGTTGTCCGGCCGAGGGGCCTCGCCAGCGATCACGGCCATCGCTAGGGGATCCAGGCCTTCGCGAGCCGCCTCGGCGAGGACCGCCGTCGCCGCCAGCTGCGCCGGGCCCGGACCATCCGGGTCGGGGACGACCACATGCACCACACCGGCCGTGTTGTCCGAGAACAGGTCGGAGCGAACTTGAAGCCGCCAAACGCCGGGGCCGGGCACTCGGACCTGAGGGGCGTCTGGGGACAGGGACAAAGCGTGTATCCAACGCCGCCGCTCGAAGACGTCGACCAGCACCGGGCCGCGTCCGCCGAGCTGTTCCCACTCGAGCGCGATTTTCCCGTCCATCACCGACGCCCGCGCCACGATGCCCCCAGGAACGACGGGAAGCCGTACCTCTCGGGAGGCTGCGACGACGACGCCCAGGCCAAGCGCCTCGACCTCGACCCGCCCTTCACTGCCGGCCACAACCAGTGGGAAGCGCGCGAATCCATTTGAAGGCTCGACGACACGCGCATCCGTCCGAACGCCGGCGAGTGGACGGACCCGGACGGCAGTCACCTCGGCTCCTGCCCAGACCGAAAGCCAACAGCGGAGCTCCGGAACGCAGGCCCCTTCTTCGACGCGCGGATCGAGCACTTCCACCGAGCGTCGCGAACCCATGGCGCGCAGGGGGCCAAGCTCGTAGCGCTGAAATGCGTTGACGGCGCGGCCCTTCGGCAAGCGCGACTCGATCGACTTGCGCACGTAGAGCACTCGCTCGACGGAAACCGAACGGCCATCGATTTCGGCCAGAGCCACCAGCGAGAGCACTCCATCGAGCCCGCTCGGCACCGGCAGGTGCCCCCCGACACCCTGCACGAGCGACCGCACCAAATTGGCTTTCGCAAGCACCATGCCTGCCGCGTTGCGAAGCTCGACCGCGACCGCTGGCGCAAGGATGACGGTGTACCCGTCCGAGTCTTGATCGACTTGCCATGCACGAACCCCGATCGTCGTTCCCGGTCGAGCGACCAGCGGCGCGTTCAAACGAAGGTCCGGCATCACCGGCGGAGTGCCCGCCATCCAAAGTGCGGCGAGGATGGCCGCGACGACGAGCGGCGACATTCGCACCGCCCAGGCCAAAGCGCCGAATTGCTGCTCCTTCGTGCTCATGGGGATGGACAAATTCGGGATGTTACCCTAGGAACGGTTGGGGTACAGAGCGCGAATGGGAGCCACCGCCGAACATGACGTCGAGCAACTGCGTGCTCGCTTGAACGACTACATGGCCAAGCATGGCCTACGGTCGACCGAGCAACGGCGCCTCGTCACCGAGATGTTTTTCGCGACCAGCGAGCACCTGTCCATTGAGGATTTGCTCGATCGGGTGCGCATCGAAGAGCCCAAAATCGGGTACGCCACGGTGTACCGCACCCTGAAGCTACTGAAGGAGTGCGGCCTCGCCTTCGAGCGCCACTTCGGGGACGGCGTATCCCGCTACGAGGTCGCGTGGCAAGACGAGCACCACGACCACCTGATCTGCATCGAGTGCGAGAAGATCATCGAGTTTGAAGACGACGCCATCGAAGAGCTGCAGCACAACGTGGCGTCGGGGCTGGGCTTCAAGCTCGTGCGCCACAAGCTCGAGCTCTACGGCGTCTGCGCCGACTGCCAGGCCAAAGCACAGGACTGACAGACGGGCGGCCGCAAGCCTGGGTTAGACGGTCGCGAACGCTGCGTCGGGGATCTCGACCGGGATCGTATCGATAGCGCTCAGGCGCTGCGTCCGGCTAGGCAAGGTGCTCAGCACGTTGTTGGCGAAGTACTGCGCGGCGAATTTCTTGCCGGTGTAGAACGCGTGGTCCGGATGGGTCTCTGACGTCTCGGGCAGCTTCTTCAGTGCAATCGCAGCCTGGTCGAGCAGCAACCAACCGACCGCCAGATCACTCATGATGTTGAGGAAGTCCTCGGCAGCGAGCGGGATATGCTCGAGCTTGCCCCCTTTGAACCAACCGATGAGCTGCATCACCGACGCGGCAACCGCTTCGTGCCCAGCCTGAAGGTGACCGATGCCTTCCTCGAGCCCCGGCGTGTCCTTGTTCTCGGTGATGAAGCTCTGGATGTCCGTCAGGAACGCTTGCGTGTTGGCACCGCCGCCTTGGCCGAGCTTGCGGCTGACCAAGTCCATCGACTGGATGAAGTTCGTTCCCTCGTAGATCTGAAAGATCTTTGCGTCGCGGCAGTACTGCTCGACCGGGTGATCCTTGAGGAAGCCGTGGCCTCCGTACACCTGAATCGCGCGGCTCGACACCTCGAACGCAGCATCGGTGCCGTAGGCCTTCACCAACGGGGTCAAAAGATCGACCTGGCCCTTGTGGTAGGCCTCGGACTCGTCGTCCTTGCCTTGGACGGATTTGAGGCGATCGCCATGGTTCGAAAGCTTCATGACGAGTGCGCGAATGCCTTCGACCCGGGCCTTCATCGCCAGGAGGTCACGACGAATGTTTGGGTGCTCGATGATCGGCACACGCGGCGCGTTGGCGTCTTTGAACTGCTTGATGCTCGCACCCTGCTTGCGCTCCCGCGCGTAGTCGAGGGCGCTGAGGTACGCCGCGGAAGCGACAGAGAGGCCCTGAATGCCGACGCCGATGCGGGCGGCGTTCATCATGTGGAACATCTGGCGAATGCCCTGGTGCTCGACACCACCGACGACCTCGCCGATACTGCCACCCTCGTCGCCGAACTGCACCACGCAGGTAGCCGAGGCGTTGATACCCATCTTGTGCTCGATGGAAGGCACTTCGACGTCGTTGAGCTCGCCGAGCGAGCCGTCCTCGTTGATGCGTACCCGGGGGACCAGGAAGAGCGACAGGCCTTTGGTGCCGGCCTCCGCGCCTTCGATGCGTGCGAGGACCAGATGCACCACGTTTGTCCCGAGGTCGTTGTCGCCGGCGCTGATGAAAATCTTGGTGCCGCGGATGTTGTAAGTGCCGTCGTCGTTGCGGGTCGCTGTGGTCGACGCGGCGCCGACATCGGAACCGGCGTGGGACTCGGTGAGACACATCGTACCGGTCCACTCGCCACTCATCATCTTGGGCACGTACTTCTGTTTTTGATCCTCGGTGGCGCAATCCATGATCAGCTCCGCCGCCGTCAGCGTGAGGCCGGTGTACAGCGCGAACGCGGTGTTGGCGCCGCACATCATCTCCTCGACGAAGGAGCCGACCATGGCGGGAGCGTCCTGGCCGCCCCAGCGCGACGGCGATGCGATCGTGCGCCAGCCGGCCTCCCAGGTCTTGTCCCAGGCCTCCTTGAAGCCGTCGGGCGTGATCACGCGTCCATCTTCGATCCGGCAGCCCTGTGCGTCGCCAGAGCCGTTGAGCGGGCCAGTGACCTCACAAACGAAGCGATACACCTCGTCGAGCACCATGTTGCACTCGTCGGTGCCCCACTCGGCATAGGGTTCCTTTCCGAGGACCGCGGGCAGATCGAACTGTTCGAAGAACAGGAACCGAAAGTCTCGTAGATCCGCACGGTAGCGGTTGATTGCTTGCGCCAAGTCAGCCTCCGATCGTCAAGTCGGTCACCCTCGGGCTTGAGCATGATTGCGCGTGATTACGCGAGAAGGCCCTGATGGATGCCAGCTGTAAGAAGCTGGGGGCAGGCGCGCTCTGCGTCAAGTCGAGGACCGGTCTACTCGGCTGTGCGGTGCTTCACAAACTCGCCAATTCGCCGGATCGCGCTGCGACCTTCCTCCAGCATCGGGGCGAAAACATGCCACGCGTGAATCATGTCGGGCCACACCTCGAGCTTGACGTCGACGCCTGCGGAGCGTGCCGCCTCGGCGCACTGAAGGTTGTCATCGAGCAGGGTTTCGGCGGCTCCGACCTGGATCAACAGGGGCGGAAGCCCGGTCATGTCGGCGTGGATAGGCGACACTAAAGGGTTACGGTGCTCGGACGCTGGGGCGAATCGTTTGGCCATCGAGCGGAGACCGATGCGGGTCACGAAATCGTAGTGGCTGTTGA
>QMMB01000026.1 GCA_003647035.1 Deltaproteobacteria bacterium
AAGTCGACCTACGTCACCCCCAGCGTCGGTGTCAGCATCAGTGCCAGCATCAGTGTCAGTGTCAGTGTCAGTGTCAGTGCCAGTGTCAGTGCCAGTGTCAGTGCCGGTGTCAGTGCCAGCGACAAGTGACGGTGCCGGGTGTAGAGTGGCCCTCGTGCAGGACTACCCGCGCTTTCATCAGAACAAGACGAACCTGCTGCTCCACATCGTGATGGTGCCGCTGTTTGTCGTGGGCGTCCTCTACGCGCTGTCTTCGGCAATGCAGGGTCACTGGCTTGCGGCATCCCTTGCCCTTGCGTTGCCCCTCGTGTCCATCGCCGTCCAAGGCGCAGGCCACAAGAGAGAGCCAAACCCGCCGCTGCCTTTCGATGGCCCCGGTGACTTCGTGAAACGCATCTTCTCCGAGCAGTTCTACAGGTTTCCGAAGTTCGTGTTCAGCGGCGAGTGGCTTGCGGCGGTTCGGTCTTCAGACTGACTCGTCCGGTCTTGGCGCCCACGGTTCCATTTGTACCGGTAACGCGGCCTTCGTATGCTGCGAGGGTGCTTCGCTTACTCGGTGCGGTTGTGGTCGTGAGCGTTCTTGCGAGCGGGGCGTGTGCGCAGAAGACGGCCGCGGCGCAGAGCACGCCGCTCATCACTCCACCGAAGCTCATCCGTTTCGTCGAGGCGCCCCACCCGGAAGCCGACGGCGAAGAGCCCGTCGGGGCAGTCGTCGAGCTCGACATCGTGGTGGGGAAAGATGGTCTCGTCACCGAAGTGAGTGTGGCGCGATCTGCCGGCGAGTCGTTCGACGAAGCCGCGCTCGCGGCCGCGCGCCAGTTCGTCTTCGAGCCCGCGCGCAAAGACTGGGAACCGATCGCCTCCCGCATTCGCTACCGGTACGTGTTCGAGCTGAAAGCGCCGCCCGAGGAGATGACGACGGGGTGGCTGTCCGGGACGATCCTGCTCGCAGAGGACGATAGCGCGGCTCGCCCGGTAGCGATCGAGATCGCGAACGAGCGGGGCGAGCTCGTTCGCGATCTGGTTTCCGGTTCCAACGGCACCTTCGTGGCGACCGACCTCGAGCCGGGCAAATACGAGGTCAACGTCCTCGGGGGCGAGTACGGCGACTTGGAGGTCGAAGAAGAGATCGTCGCGGGGCAGGTCACCCAAGTCATATACCGGCTTGGCGCGAAGAAAAGGGCGGCGTACCGTGGATTTGGCGAGACTGCGGTGGTCGACGCGCCGCCCCGCGAGGTGGTGAAGCGCACCATCGACAAGGAAGAGCTGACGCGTATTCCCGGCACGCGCGGCGATGCGCTTCGGGCGGTCGAGCTTCTTCCTGGCGTCGCGAGACCGCCGTTCGGCATTGGGCTACTGATCGTTCGCGGCGCGGCGCCCCAAGACAGCGAGTCGTTCATCGATGGGATTCCCGTGCCGCTGATCTACCACTTCGGTGGTCTTACCAGCGTCTACAACTCGTACATGCTCGAGAAGAGCGACTGCTACCCCGGCAACTGCTCCGTCCGCTACGGTCGGCGGACCGGTGGCATCCTGGAGGTGACCACTCGGGATCCGGCACGAGATCGTGTTCACGGGGTGGCTGAGATCTCGGTCATCGACACGTTCGTGACCGTCGAAGCGCCGCTCACCGACAAGATCAGCATCTCGGGCGGTCTTCGGCGCAGCCTCCTGGATCTCATCTTGCCAGCCGTTATTCCCAGCGATTCCGACATCGGCGTACGACAGTATCCCGTCTACATCGACTACCAGTTCAAACTGAACTTCCGCCCCACCAAGCGCGACCGTGTTCGCATCTCGGCGTATGGATCCAATGACCGGTTCGAGCTCGTCTTGGACGAGGCCGGGGGCGACGACCCTGCCATTCGAGGCGATACGCAACTCGGGACCTCCTTCTACAACAATCAGATCGATTGGACCCGGCGGGTTGGCGAGAAGGTCGACCAGGAGCTCACGTTCAACGTGGGGCCCAGCAAAATCAAATTCCAACTCGGCGACGCGTTCCTGGTCGATGGCACCTTCATCCAGACCTATGGCCGAGGCGAATGGCGCTACCAGATCACCGACAAAGTTCGACTCATTGCCGGGCTGGATGTCTACACGGCCCCGATCAACTTCGTCTACATCGGCGGTCAGCCCGGCCCTTCGGAGGGCGCCGGCAGTCAGGCTGGCTCTCTCGCCGGGCAGGATCAGGTTTTTGCGGACGTGGACACCACGTGGTTTCGTCCGGGCGTCTATCTCGAATCCGGCATGAAGTTGGGCAAGGTCACCGAGCTCATCCTCGGGCTCCGGATGGACTACTTCGGCGACATCAACGCGTTTACCGTCGACCCGCGCTTGACGACAATCTTCACCGTCGCCAAGGACATGCGAGTCAAGCTCGGCGTTGGCGTCTTCAGTCAGCCGCCCGAGCTTCAGGAGTCCGAGGCATCCATCGGTAACCCCAACTTGGATCCGATCAAAGCGGTGCATCTAGGCGCAGGTTGGGAGTACGACGCGCTTCCGGGCGCTCGTTTCGGCGTCGAAGGCTTCTACAAATACTTGTGGGACAGGGCGATAGCGACCCCGAACGGCGAAGCGCCGTTCTATGTAACCGGCGGGATAGGGCGCATCTACGGGGCCGAGTTCAGCATCAACATCCGCCCTGCGACGGGGCGGCACTACTTCGGCTATCTCTCGTACACGCTGTCGCGAAGCGAGCGCAAGGATGGCCCACTCCAGCCTTGGCGATTGTTCGACTTCGATCAAACGCACATCATGACCGCTGCGTTTGTTTACAACTTCCCGCGCAATTGGGAGATCGGCGGGACCGTTCGACTCGTCAGTGGCAACCCCAACACACCCGTCATCGGCTCGATCTACGACGCGCTCAACGATGTCTACATCCCCATCGACGGGCGCGTGAACACGTTGCGAAACCCGTTGTTCCACCAGCTCGACATCCGCATCCAAAAGAAATGGATCTTTGAAGGATGGAAGCTCGCCGTGTTCCTCGATGTCCGCAACGTCTACAATCAGCAGAACCAAGAAGGCATCATCTTCAACTACGACTTCAGCCAGCAGACTCCACTGCTCGGGCTTCCGATCATCCCCTCACTCGGAATCAGGGGGGAGCTATGAGGCGCGTGCTGATCTCGGTCGTCCTGTGCCTCGTGATCGGCTGCAGCGAGAGTTTCCTTCCCGCCTGGGCCGTAACCGACCTTCGGGTCGTCGCCGCGGTGGTCGAGGTCGAGGGCCAGCCCGGTCGCGCGAGACCCGACTCCGAGGACGACATCGAGGTCTCGCTTCTCGTGATCGACCAGGGCGCTCCTCCCTCAGACATTCCCGAGATCCCCGCGCTGACGCCGCCGCTTCTCGAATGGTCTTTCGTTGCGTGCGTCCCTGCGCCGACGCTCATCGGGCCACCGATTTGCCGGGATCTGATTCAGCCTTGCGACGGTTGCGTCGGTCCTTCGCCCGAAGACCCATTCGCGTTCCCCGTCATTCGATTCCAGGTGCCATCGGAAGCCGAGCTCGACTCCGTACAGGCCACTAGCGTCGTCGTGCAGGGGGCGATATGCGCCGATGGGCCGCCCTCTACGGACTCGATCCTTCGTTTCATTCTCGGTGAAACCGACGACTTGAACCCCTGCGAAGATCCGAACAACGAAGGGCGGTTCGTGTCGGTCAAGATTCCCATTGAGGTCACGCCGCAAGACCCCAACCTGAACCCCGAGATTTCGGCGGTCGAGCTGAATGGCCGCTCTTGGCCGCCACCCTACGATCAGGGCGTGCCGCGAACCGCACCCCGCACGGGCTGCAAGACCGATCTCGACGCCATCACCGAGCAAGAGCGGGCCGATCATCCGGTGGCCGGGAGCTCCGCCTCGAGTATCAACCTGCGCGTGACGCCGGACAGCCTCCAGTCCTACATAGCGGGCGAGATGACCCTCACCGAGGAGATGCAGGTTAGCTGGCTGACCGACGGCGGCGACCTCGAGCGCACTTTCTCGTTCATCACCGACCTGGCTCGCTCGGTTCTGACGCATTGGCTGCCGTTTCCGGATGCGCCCGAAGACGGCTTGCTGGTCCGTTTCACCTTTGTAATTCGCGACGGCCGTGGGGGGACCGATTGGGTCGAACGAGGCCTTTGTGTGCTCCCGGGTCCCAGTGTCGAATCTCCGCCCTAAGTGTCGGTTTTCCCAAAAGTTTTGGCGATCGTTGACACTGCCCGGGCCCCCACCTAGTGTGATGGATCGCGATGGTTGAGCGAATCGGAACGTGTCGCGTTCTCGGTGAAATCGGCAGCGGGGGTATGGCTGTCGTCTATGAGGCGATCCAGGAACCGCTCAATCGGCGGGTAGCCATCAAAGCGCTCAAACCATCGATTGCCATCGACAGCCAGTTTGCCGAGCGGTTCGAACGCGAGGCCCACTTCATGGCGTCGCTTCAGCACGAGAACATTTTACACGTCATCGACTTCATCAAAGACGGTCGGTCGATGTTCATCATCATGGAGTACGTCGACGGGATCGACCTCTACGATTTGCTCGAGCGCTCGCCACGATTGCCGGCGGACATCGCTGCCATCATCACACTGCAGCTCGCCCGCGGTCTCGACTATGCGCACTTCCGTGGGATCATTCACCGCGATATCAAACCCGCGAACATCATGGTGTCGATGCAGGGCGACGTGAAGCTGATGGACTTCGGCATCGCTCGCCATGAACACTTCGGCGATTTGACCGAAACCGGCACGGGCCTCGGGACTCCGAGCTACATGAGCCCCGAGCAGATTCTCGGTGACAAGTTGGACTTCCGCAGTGACATCTTTTCGGTGGGCATCGTGCTCTACCAAATGCTCACGGGTCGCAAGCCCTTCGTCGAAGATGAAACCCGTACGGTAATGCAGAAGATCCGGCTCGATCGGTACGAGTTGCCGAAGAAGCTCAGCGTCGATGTGCCTCGCAAGTTGGAGCGGGTCATGGCGCGCTGCCTGCAGAAAATGCCCGCGAATCGTTATCCGACCACCCAGGCGATCATCGACGATCTCACCGAGTTTCTCGCGCCGCGTGTTCCAATGAGCCACAACGCGCGGCTCGTCATGTTCCTGAACGAGATCGGGGTCATGAGCGGGGACCAGACCGACGAGGTGCTCTCCGCCGTCGCGCCGCGCGTGCTTCGGAGCGGCCGCCGCGATGCGGGTTTCTTACGAAGCATCGCGAAGTGGCAAGCATCTGCTCTCACTGCGCTGCTCGTCTCGGGACTGACCGTACAGGTTGCAAGTGGACGTTGGTCTGGGCCGCCTGTGGGGGCAGCACCCGCCGCGCTCAACCCTGCGGAGGCTGGGTATCTCACTGTCAGCGCCGATCCGTGGGCGCACGTGTACGTTGACGGACAGCGTGTGCTGACGACTCCGGCCGCACTTGCGATCCCGCTCGAACCGGGCCGGCACTACGTGAAGTACACCAACCCGTATTTCGTGTCGGTTGAGCACGAGGTGGTCGTCCAAGCAGGCAGCACGGTGCACGATCGGGCGACTCTCTCTGAGCCGAGCGCACGCACGGCCGATCCGGAGGCAAACCCGTGACGCGCGTGCTCATTTCGGTGGTATTCGCCATCGTGCTCACTGTGTCGTCGTCCGGCGCCCGCGCGCAGGCGGTCTACACGCATGCGGTGCAGGAGGGCGACACCCTCGCCTCGATCGCACAGCGCTACTACGGCGACCCTACCCGCGAGGCGGTCTTGCGGGAGGCGAACCGCATGAAAGGATCGGGCGTCGACAGTTTGCTACCGGGAAGCTGGATCTTCATTCCGATGGTGACCTTCTACCGGGTAGGGGAAGACGAGACTTGGAAGTCGCTCGCCGCCCGATTCTTCGGGCGCGAAACACGGGCAGCGACTTTGATCGAGGCCAACAACGGCAACCGCCGGGTCAATCCCGATGTGGGTGCCGAGCTGCTGGTCCCCTACCCATTGCGCCACGTCGTCAGCCCCGGTGAAACGCTAGCGAAGATCGCGAAGATGTACATGCCGGACAGCCCTTTGTCGCTGAAGCGCATCCGGCGGTTCAACGCGGGCGCTCGGATCGAGCGTGGGCGGGTCGTTCTGGTTCCGCTGTTTGACCTCCGCCTTGCCGGTGACGGGCGCGCGGAGGCGTCCGAGGCATTTGCGCGTGCTTCGGGGGGTGGCGCCGCCAAAGCCGTGCAAGACGAAGTCGAGAGATCGCTGCCGCCGCTCATTCAGCAGGTGAAGAAGGCGGAGTTTGCGGAAGCGGTATCTCTCGGGAACCGACTCCTCGGCGCGCCAAGCCTCACGTCGACGCAGCTGGTGACGATTCACAAGGAGCTCGCCGTCGCCTACGTTGCGCTCGACCGAACGGACCTCGCCGAAGCATCCTTTCGCGCGGCTCTGGCGTTGCAGCCGAACCTCGAGCTCGATACGGTTCGCACTTCGCCCCGTGTCCTCGAAGCCTTCAATCGGGCCAAGCAACTCGAGAAGCTGTAGCCGTGACTACTTCTTCTTTTTGATCTTTTTGGGCCTGTACTTCGCGGGGCGATCGTCTTGATCGTCTTGGGGCGTCGCCGAGCTTGCGGGTTCGGTGGCGCCTTCGAGCGCCCACGGTGGCAACTCGATGTCGCCGTTCTCCGCCGCCTGTTTTTTGAGGTGGAGGTACGCGATGATGCACACCGGAATGATCGCCAGCGAAATCAGCTGTGATGTGGAGAATCCGAACGCGAATCCTCGCTCCGGGTCGTCTCGAACGTACTCGATGAGGAATCGCCACAAGCCGTAGATCCCTGCGACGGTGACCAGCACCTGGCCCCGGAATTTCCGATGGGTGAGCAGCCAAACCGAGAACAGGAACAAGGCCAGTCCGAAGGCCGACTCGTAGATCTGGGTCGGATGCACGGCCAGGGAGCTCACGCGATCGACCATCAAGTCGGGGTATTCCCGAAGGTGATGTTGGTAGGCTGGGGACCCGTTGATCGTCTGATCACAAGCGAAGGTGGGAAAGGCCGCGGTATCCCACTTCGGGAACGTGCCAGCGGAGCTCAGCCAGCTCGGCGCGCTGCCCCCGAGAGGGCGCCCGTAGTCGCAACCGTAGAGGTAACACCCAATTCGCGTGAACATCAGACCGGAAGCAAGTGTCGGTGCTGCGATGTCCGCAAAGGGAAGCAAAGGGATTTTCTTGATTCGCCAGAACGTCAGCGCCGTCACGAAGCCACCGAGGAATCCGCCGTACGCCACCAAGCCCCCGGAACGAAGATCGAACCACGAACCGAAGCTCTCGTACGAGTCGAGGTTGGTGAAGATGTACAGCAGGCGCGCGCCGATGATGGAGCCAACCGCGGTCCAAGTGAAGCAGCTCGCGAGCAGCTCACGGTTGTACCCCTCCATTTTCTTGCCCATGTACATGATGAAGTACCAAGCAAAGAGCAGGCTGCTTCCCAACATCACGCCGTAGGAGTAGATGGGAATCGCGCCCCAGGGGGTGGGAATGCTGAATAGGACCGGATGCACTGGGCGGGAATCTCGCCGGGTTCGTGGCCGGGGTCAAGTGGGTTTGGTGAGGCGATGAGTGAGCTACGCATTCGAGAGCAGGACGGCGCGATCACCTCCGAAGGTCGTGTCGCACCGCGCGCGAGCCGCAATCGCGTGATCGGCGTTCATGAAGGCGCCCTCAAAGTCGCGCTTACGGCGCCGCCCGTGGATGGAGCTGCCAATGACGCGCTCAGAAAGCTACTCGCCAAATCGCTCGGCGTCGCCAAGTCCGAGATCGAGATCGTCCGCGGGAACCGCGCGCGCACAAAGCTGCTACGCGTTCACGGCATCAGCGCCAGCGATGTTCGCTTCGGTGAAAGCTAGTTGACGATCACGCGGCGAAGAAACCACTCGTCGTTCTCGCGGCGGAGGTCGAAGATCGCGTTCGCCAAGCCCACGTCCGTGCGGACTCGAAGCGCGATTCGCGCGCGTTCACCGTTGAGGGCGATGCTTTCCTGAATCAAGCGGAGGCTCGAACCCTCGAGAGAGGCGAGGGCCTTGCGCGCGTCCGGCTTGAGCGCCTCCGCGTTGCGACCGTTGTATCGGCGCCTGTGTCCGTCGTGTACGAGCTCCATGGTGACTTTCGATGGGTCTGCGTACCGGAGCGCATTGTCGATGCGCGATTCGGAAACTCGGCCGGTTACCGACTCGACGAACTCGTCCATCCGCTCGCGATCGGTGACCACGGCGGCGTCTGTGACCACCGCGGCCCCGACCACGATCGATAGGATGACAAGGAGATAGAAACCCGTTCGGCTCATGATGACCTATAGATACTGCACGGGCCGTGCCACACCGGGCGACGGAGCTTTTCACTGTAATTTCAGCTGAAGCACCACCCGACTCGCCCGCCTCCAGTGTCATTGTGGCAGCCTTTCGACGATCTCGTGCGACACTTTGACAGCCCATACCCGCGGCTCCGGGCACGCCATGAGACTACGAACGCACGGCGCGTGCCAGCGGACAGCTCACTGAAATCATTGATTAAAGCAGCATCTGCCCTCTTGCTGAGCATTAAATGCACAGCCGTTGTACAATCTGTGTACATGTTCGACTCCGATACAGCCGTTCGACTCGATGCGATCGGGAACCTCGGGTTCACCAACCCGTTCGGTCCCGAGCGGCCCAAGCTCGAGGCGATCATCGTGGGCGAGGAGGTCGCACGCTCATCGCGGCGGAGCCGTCCTCGCGATTGGCCCATCGGAGATCGGGCGCTCCGTGCGATAGAGGAGGAAGCGGAGCGACAGATGGCGGCCGCCCAAGTAGGCCTCGCTCGAGGAGACGCCTACACCGATGCGGAGCGCGATCTCATTCGTGGGGTCGCCCTCTACGTACTCTACTGCCGCTACGACGCCGAGCTGCACGAGTGGATCACATCGGACGCACCTGGTGACACGGTCGCCTTCTATGGCGCATTCCAGAACGACTTCTGCAAGGTGTTCCGGTCCGTCGCCCCGCCGGCCTGGGCAGCGACTCCGGCCGAGCTCTTCGCGCTGTTCTTTCAAACGCGTCGCGCCGTGCACTTCGTGTTCCATCAAATTCTCGGGACTTCGCTCGCCGCTGCGAAGTTGCGCGCCAGCGTTTGGGAGTCGTTGTTCACCCACGAGCCGTGGCGCTACCTCGTTCACCTTCAGGGCCGCATGCATGAAGCCGGCACGTTGATCTTGGGGCCTTCTGGGACAGGTTAGGAGCTCGTTGCGCGCGCGATCGGTTTGTCGTCTTTCATCCCGTTTGACGACGAGCGCCGGCGGTTCGCTAGAAATTTTCGAACCGCGTTCCACCCGATACATCTCGCGGCAATGTCCAAGACGCTGATCCAGTCAGATCTTTTCGGGCACAAAAAAGGAGCATTTACCGGGGCCACCGCGGACCGAATGGGCCATCTCGAAGGCAGGTCCCCGAGCGAGACGATCTTCCTCGACGAGATTGGCGAGCTCGACCCCGAGGTTCAGGTGAAGCTTCTCAGGGTGCTTCAGTCGCGGGAGTTTCATCGGTTGGGAGACAACGAACCGAGGAGCTTTGGTGGCAAGGTCGTGGCGGCGACGAATCGGGACCTGCCACGGGAGATGGCCACCGGGCGATTCCGTGAAGACCTCTACTACCGCCTTGGCTCTGACATCATCCACACTCCGTCTCTGCAGGCACAAGTCGCCGGCGATATGGATGAGCTAGCTCACCTCGTGCGCGTGCTCGTGCAACGCAACCTTGGGTCGTCGGACCCCGCGCATGTCGAAGAGGTCATGCGCGGCATCGAGCAGGGCGTCGGCTGTGACTACTCTTGGCCCGGTAACATTCGAGAGCTCGAGCAATGCGTCCGTAACCTGTTAATTCACGGCCGCTACCTTCCCCCCGCAGCACCCGCGCAAACGGGTGTCCTCGACCCTCTCTTCCACAAAATGCGCAACGTCGAGGCCACCCTCGACCAAGTAGTCTCCGCCTACACCGCCTGGGTTTACACGCAGCAAGGCTCCTATGCGCGCGCCGCCGCCACCCTTGGAATCGATCGCCGCACGGTCGCCAAACACATAGAGGACACGTAGTCCGAAATCGAGTATTTAGGAACGCGGAGAGTGTCCCCTTCTGCGACAACGGTGCGGCTGTTTACACCTGCGGGTTGGGTGATTGGAACGTTGCATGTGCCGCATGGGATGGGGTTGCTGCCGTTTCTCAATGGGGATGCGGCGTTCTTTCGGATGACGAATGTCAGCTTGCCGGAACAGCCTCGGACGATTCCGTTCCTCGCGTTGCAGCGTAAGGCTGCGCTCATTGTCGTCCCTGGGGAGGACGCATTGCTCGGGCTCCACGAGGATGACGGGCGCACTCGGCACGAGGTGACCTGCCTCTTTGCGGGCGGTCTGGTCATGGGGACCCTGCCCTTGCCCAAAGGAATGCGCGTTTCCGACGAGCTGATGCAATCAAAGGAATTTTTTGCGATCGAGGATTGCACTCTCGGCATCGATGCGTCACCAGAACCCACCATGGAAGCTGAAGAGCTGGTGTTCGTGCATGCCGCAGAGATGTTCGGCGTCGCGGAGCTTGAACCGGAATGATCGTTCGCCACGGAACCGGCCTCGGGAGGGCGGTCAAGGTCTTCGTCGTGCGAAACTGGGGGCTGATCCTCACGGTGGTCCTCGCCGAGCAGGTGATCGTCGTCGTCTCGCGGTACTCGCGGGTGCTCGAAACCGACGTGTTTTCCGTGACCGCGATCGGTTTGATTGCGACAGTGGTTGGCATCTTCATCGTGTTCCGCTTCAACGAGGCCTACCAACGTTGGTGGGAAGCGCGAATTCTGTGGGGCGCTCTGGTCAACGAGAGCCGAAGCTTCGCTCGCGAAGTCATCACGCTTCTCACGCCCGAACGGGTGCCCAGCATCGCGACCAAGCAAGACGCTGCAAAGCTCCACACCGAGCTCGTCTATCGCCACCTGGCATATTGCAACGCGCTTCGCCTCTCGCTGCGAGAGCAGGGCACATGGGATGAGCTTGCGCCATTCCTGAACGCCGACGAGCTGAGCGAGCTCGAGGGGTACGTGAACAAGCCGACGCGCCTCGATTACTCTCAAGCGGAGCGACTTGCCGAGGTGATCGGCACCGACACTGCCCAACAGGTGTTGCTGATGCAGTTCGATTCGACCCTCAATCGTCTCTACGACACCCAGGGCGGCTGCGAGCGCATCAAGAAGACCGCGTTCCCGGACGAGGTTCGTTTCATTTCGCGGGGCCTCGTGTGGCTCAGCGCCATCGCAGTCCCGATCGCGTTTCTCAGCGCCGACCGGCACATCCGGGTCATCGAGGTTCTTGCCGTCGTCGTGATCAGCCTCAGCTTCATGGTGGTCGAGCAGCTCGGTGCGTCGCTCAAGAACCCATTCGAGAACGAGGACAACGACACGCCCATGACGGCCCTTTGCCGCACCATCGAGATCGACCTGCGCCAGCAGCTCGGCGAAACCGACATCCCGCCGCCCGTCCAACCGGTCGGCGGTGTCTTGATGTAACCGCCGTCAGCCCTTCAGGGCCGACCGCATGACGTCGAGTGGCGGCTCGAAGCCCGTCCACATCTCGAAGGCGATCGCGCCCTGGTGCAACAGCATCCCAAGGCCGTCCACGATGGCGAGGCCGCGTTGCTCGGCCCGGGCCAGGACCGATGTCTTGAGCGGCTCGTACACCATGTCGAGAACAGCGGCCTCTGCAGGGAGGGCATCGATCGGCAGCGCTGCCGCGAAATCGGCCGCGCCCGCGTTCGATTCGAGCGTCGCGCTGGTGGCCTGGACCAGCAATGTCGCAGTTTCGAAATACCAGCTCGCCTCGCTGAGGGGGGCTGCCTCGAGGTTGCAATCGATTTGCTTCGCCAGCGAGTTACAGAGCGCCTCGCTTTGCTCAGGCCTTCGGGACAGCACCGTGACGTCTGCCGCCCCCGCTCGAGAAAGCCCCACCACGGCGGCGCGCGCGGCGCCCCCCGCACCGAGCACGACGACGCGCGCCTCAGCCAACCGGACGCCCGCTTCCTCGAGCGAGCGGACCAACCCGGGGGCGTCGGTGTTGTGCCCAACGTACCGCCCGTCAGTGCGTACCACCGTGTTGACGGCGCCGATCGCTTGCGCCGCGGGAGTCACTTCGTCGACCAGCGTCATGATGGCTTCTTTGTGGGGCACGGTGAGGTTGTAGCCGTCGATCGCCGCCTCGTGTTGTTGCCGAACCGACTCTTGGAGGCCAGGCGGCGCGACCCCGAAGCGTTCGTAGCGAAGGTCGACCCCGAGGGCGCGTGCAGCCGCTTCGTGCATCTGTGGCGATTTCGAGTGCGCGACCGGCCAGCCGAAGATCCCGAGGCGGATGGGGTCACTCATGGCTTTCGACCTTGGCACCGAACTCGCCGTCGAACACCCGTACGCGCAGTCGGTCGCCCTGCTTTACCTCGGACTTGCTCCGTACGGCACGGCCGGTCGACGTGTGCAGGGCGATGGCGTACCCGCGCTCCAGCACTCGCAACGGGGAAAGCGCATCCAATTGTGCGCAGAGCTCTGCGTACGAGGCGCGCGCTTCGCGCACCATGGGCCGCCCCCTACCCTGCAAGGTGAACCGGAGCGCGACCAGACGTTCGCGTCGCTCGCGAACGGGCATGCGACCTGCGTCCCTCAGCCTTGCCGCCAAGGCCGTTAGCTCGCGTTGGTCACGGCGCAGCACCGACCGTGGGTCGAGTCGCATGAGGCGCTGATGCAGGCCGGCCAGTCGTTCTTGAATCGGGATCAGGACACCTCGTGCCCCGTAGAGTGGACGCAGCTGGCGCTCGAGCTGAAGCCGAAGGCCACCAACCCGGTTGTCCAACGCTTGGCTGAGCCGCCGCTCCAAAGACTGCACGTCTCGGAGCAAGGTATCGCGCTCAGGAACCACGATCTCGGCGGCGTTCGACGGTGTCGCGGCCCGCACGTCGGCAACCAAATCTCCGATCGTCACGTCTACCTCGTGCCCGACGCCGCTGACGATCGGGACTCGACACGCTGCGATGGCGCGCGCGACAGCCTCGTCGTTGAAGGCCCAAAGATCCTCGGCAGACCCGCCGCCCCGCGACACGATCACGACATCGAGGTTGTCGACTCGCTGAATCAGCTCGAGGGCAGATACGATGCTGCGCGGCGCTTCTTCGCCCTGCACGCGGCAGTCGGCCACGAGGATGTGGACGGGGCACCTCTGCGAAGCCACGCGAATGATGTCGTGCAGCGCCGCGCCTGTTCGGCTGGTCACGACGCCCACGACGCGTGGCAGCCGGGGCAGCGGACGTCGTCGCTCCGGGTCGAGCAAGCCCTCCCCTTCGAGCTTCGCGCGAAGCTTCCCGAACTGCGCCCCGAGGTCCCCTTCTCCAGCGAGCTTGGCCGATCGAGCGATGAGCTGGAACTGACCGCGCGCTGTGTACAACGACAACTTGCCGCGAAACCGAACGCGCGCCCCGTTCTCCAACGGCGCCTTGGTGCGCTGGACGTCGGACGCAAACATGACCCCGCGCAGCTGCGCCGGATCTTCCTCGTCGTTCAAGGAGAAGTAGACGTGCCCCTTCGCGCGCCGGACGTCCGACAGCTCGCCTTCGATGAGCACGTTCGCCCAGTTGTCTTCGAGCGTGAGCCGGACCGCGCGGTTGACTTCCGCCACGCGGAATACACGTTCCTCGCCGTCATGGCGCTGACCCTGAAGACGCTCGAAGAGCGGCATCTCCGACATGCGCGGACCGTAGCCGCAATCAACCCTTTGAAAAAGGGGACTGTCTCCTTTTTATCGGAGTGTGTTCGGTGAGTGTGGTCGTGGTTGGGGTAGGGTCCAATCTTGGCGCCAGAGAGGCGTCGATTCGCGGTGCGCGAGTGCTTCTCGGTGGTCGGGGGGGGATTAAGGTGGACGAGGTGTCCGCGATCTACGAGAGCGAGCAAGTGGGGCCGCCGCGAGCGCCGTACTGGAAGG
>QMMB01000027.1 GCA_003647035.1 Deltaproteobacteria bacterium
CAAGCCTTCCTTGCCGACCAGGCCCTCGAACGCGGGGGCCACCTTCTCGCGCACCCGACCGAGCTTCTCCTAGGTCTCGAGGAGGCCGGGCAGCACCAAGACGTTCATCGCCGGGATCAACAAGCTCATACCCGTCATGGTGACGACGCCGCCGTCCAGCTGACCTACGCGCATCTTGCGAACGAAGTCGCGCTCGTCGCCCTGCGAACCGCCCGGGTAGAAGCGCAGCTGAAGCTTCCCGTCGGTCTTATCTTTGAGGGTCTTGTTCCACGCGTTGAGGACTTTCATCCACGATGAGCCCGCGGGAGCCAGGGAGGCGATCCGAAGGGTGTAGCCTTCTTCAGCCTTCGTGGTCGTGGTGGTCCCTGGCAGCGCAATAGCGGCAGCCACGAGTAGCAAAACTGGCACAAGACGGCGATTCATCTTCAAAAACCTTTCCTCTCGCGAGAGAGCCCGCCGAGACTCACAAGGAACGCCTCCCTCGTCAATACGAACTGCGCGCTTTCTGAGCATTCGGGGCACTTCTATCCTCGAACCATACGACGAGCTGAGCCCGCATTTTACTCAACGCCAGGCCTGTCCAGGCCCAGATTGACCGCCTTTCGGGCCTACCCGGCCTGCCGCCGCCCTTGCCCCTGTCCAATCCGGCGCTCCTCCACCCACGCGTACAACACCGGCACCACAAACAGCGTTAGCAGTATCGCTCCCATTCCGCCTATCGAGGGAAGGGCCATCGGGACCATTACATCGGCGCCCCTGCCTTGAGATGTGATGACTGGGAGTAGGGCCAACGCTGTCGTAGCCGTCGTCATCAAGCACGGGCGTACTCGCCGCTGTCCTGCCTCGACCGCCCGCTCGCGAACTTCCTCGACCGTGTGTGCAGGGGCGGCCCTGAATCGTTGTGCGAGATACGTCGCCATGACGACGCCCGTATCCGTTGCGATCCCGAGCAGCGCGATCACGCCAACCCAAACGGCAACCGAGAGGTTGACGGTGCCGATGTGGAGTAGGTGCTGGAGGTCGGTGCCGAAGAGCTCGAAGTTCAGGAACCACGGGCGTCCGTAGAGCCATATGAGAATGAAGCCTCCGGCGACACAGAGGACGACGCCCGAGTAGATGATGAGCGTCGTGACGACTCGGCGGAACTGAAGGTAGAGGAGCAGAAATACGAGGGTGAGTGCGACCGGAATGAGCAGGATCAAGCGCTGCTCGCTTCGCACCTGATTCTCGTAACTGCCGGCGAACCGGTAGCTGACTCCCCCGGGGACATCGAGCTCACCACTCTCGATCTTCGCTGCCAGAAACGCTCGCGCATCGTTGACGACATCGACTTCGGACAGCTCCGGAAACTTGTCGAACAAGACGTAGCTGGTCAGAAACGTGTCTTCGGACTTGATGACCTGCGGCCCCTTCACGTACCGAACCTCCGTGAGCTGCTCGAGGGGAATCTGCTCTCCGCCGGGTGCCGACACGAGCACGCGGCCGAGCGCCTCGATACTGTCTCGCTCCTCGCGCATGTAGCGCACCCGAACCGGATAGCGTTCGCGGCCTTCTACCGTCGTCGTGAGCGTTCGGCCGCCCAGGGCGACTTGAATGACGTCTTGCACGCGGCCGATCGTCAGTCCGTATCGACCGATCGCTTCTCGATTGATGTCGATCTCGATATACGGCTTGCCAACGACACGGTCCGCGAAGACGGTTTCCGGACGGATTCCATCGACCTCGCGAAGGAGCCCCTCGAGCTTCATCCCGAACGACTCGATCGTCTCGAGCGTGGGCCCGTAGACCTTGATGCCCATCGGCGCTCGCATCCCGCTCTGAAGCATGATGATTCGGGTGTTGATCGGCATGAGCATGGGCGCGCTGGTAAGGCCCGGGGCCTCGCCCGCCTTGACGATCTCTTCCCAGATATCCGCTGGCGAGCGAATGTGGTCCCGCCAATTGCGAACGCGATTCCCATCCGCGTCGACACCGTACTCTGGCTTGTAGGTGACCACCGTTTCGAACATCGAAATCGGTGCTGGATCTAGCGGGCTCTCTGCGCGTCCGAGCTTGCCGACCGCGCGGTCGACCTCGGGGATCTCCTGAATCGCCGCGTCCATCGTGTGCAGCATGTCGAGCGCCTGACCGAACGACGCATGGGGCATCGTGGTGGGCATGTACAGGAACGACCCCTCGTCGAACGGAGGCATGAATTCACGTCCGAGACTCGACCAGGAGGCCACACCCCCGACCAGCACGGCCATGGGAAGGGCCAACGCTAGTGCCTTGTGCCTCAACGACCATCGGAGCACCGGCACATAGACACTTTGGAACGCGAAGAATGCCACTAGGAGGCCGCCGATCACGAAGACCACGAAAAGGAAGTTGATGATGAAATGATGTCCGGGCCCGAGGGGAAGCCAGCTGCGTGTGAGTAGAAGTGCCACGGCCAGCACGATCACGGGGAGCGAGATGGTCGCGATCCGCGAACGCTTGGGCACCGCGGGGGACGTCTTCGCTGCGCCCGGCTTCGTGGGGCGCCGAAGGATCAGATGCGCGAGCGCCGGCAGCGCAAGCATCGACACGAACAGTGCGGCCATGATGGCGAACGATTTGGTGTATGCGACCGGCCTGAAAAGCTTCCCTTCCGCCGCCGTGAGAGCGAAGACGGGTAAGAAACTGACGACGGTGGTCAGCGCGGACGTCACCACCGCTGGGGCCACCTCCGCCGTCGCGTGCGCGATGATTCGCGCGCGGCTCTTGTCCGCCGGCGCGCTCGCGAGGTGAGAAACGATGTTCTCGGTGAACACGATTGCCATGTCCACCATCGTGCCGATCGCGATCGCGATCCCCGCCAGTGCCATGATGTTGGCGTCGACACCGGTCGTCTTCATCGCGACGAACGCGGCCAGCACCGCAAGCGGTAGCACCGCCGAAATCAGGAGCGAGCTCCTCAGGTTGCGTAGCATCACCAGGACGATGATCACGGTCACTAGGATTTGCTGGAACAGCGCGGTCGACAGAGTGTCGAGGGTTTCGTGAATGAGGGTAGTGCGGTCGTAGAAAGGGTGGATCGTCACTTGGCTCGTGGTGCCGTCGGCGAGGGTTCGCTTGGGTAGGCCGGGCGCGATCTCGGCGATCTTGGCTTTCACGCGCTGGATGACTTCCATCGGATTTTCGCCGTAGCGAACCACGACGACGCCTCCGACGGCTTCAGCACCCGCATCGTCCAGGGCGCCCCGGCGCTGAGCGGGTCCGAGCGTGACGCGCGCGACGTCGGCGATCCGGATTGGGGTGTGCTTGCGCGTGGTGATTACGGTCTGCTCCAGATCGCCCACCGTCCGAATGAACCCCAAGCCCCGCACGAGGTATTCCGTACGATTAATCTCGAGTGTGCGCGCGCCAACGTCCAAATTGGATTCGCGAACCGCCTTCGCGATTTGTTCGATGGTCACTCCACTCGCAAGCATGGCTTCGGGGTCGACGTCGACTTGGTATTCGCGCACATAGCCACCGATGGAAGCGACCTCGGAGACGCCTGGCACGGATTGGAGGGCGAAGCGCACAACCCAATCTTGCGTCGATCGAAGCTCGTGCAGGTCCCATCCCCCTACGAGCTCTCCTTCGGGGCCTCGTCCTTCGAGGGTGTACCAGAACACCTGTCCGAGCGCGGTGGCGTCCGGCCCGAGCGCGGGCGCCACACCATCGGGGAGTGTGCCAGCAGGCAGTGATGCGAGCTTCTCGAGAACGCGTGAGCGCGACCAATAGAATTCCACGCCTGCATCGAAGATGACGTAGATGGTCGAGAAGCCAAACATGGACGAGCTTCTCACCGTGCGCACACCGGGGATTCCGAGGAGCGCGGTGGTGAGGGGGTAGCTGACCTGATCTTCGACGTCGCGCGGCGAGCGGCCTTGCCACTCGGTGAAGACGATCTGTTGATTCTCTCCGATGTCCGGGATCGCGTCGACCGGAACCCGATCGCGCGCCATCCCTCCGAGATCCCAATCAAAAGGGGCCACGTAGACTCCACCAACGACCACTCCCGCGACGAGGACGAAGACGATCAGCTTGTTGTCGACGAAAAAGCGGAGGAACGATTCCCAGATGGGCGACACGACCTCCCTCGGGTTGGGTTTTTCACTGGAAGTCAATGCGGATGCCCCTGCATGTGATGCTCATTGCCGCCCGTTGGGGCCGGCGCCTCGTTGTCGTCAGGAACAGTCATCATCGAGTCGCCGCCTTGAATCTGCAGATCTGCGTCGATGGCAAACGCCCCGTGCACCACGACCCGCTCTCCCTCCCGTAGCCCGGCAAGAACGGGGTAGAGGTCGCCCATGCGAGGTCCGAGCGTTACCAGTCTGGCTTCGTAAGTCGGCTCCTCCGCGTCCTCGACCTCGACGTAGACGACTGACCTGCGTCCCGTGAAAAGTGGGGCTGTGGCCGGAACGACGACCGGCGCCTCCCCGCCGGGCTCATGCGCGGCGCCGCTTTGCACGCTGGCCTCTACGAACATGCCGGGCCGGAGCCGTCGGTCCTGGTTCTTCACTTCGACTCGCACGCGGGCGGTTCGGGTGTTTGGATCGAGCACCGGATCCACGAACGTGACGCGCCCCTTGAATATCTCACCGGGCAGCGCTGCCACTCGAATCAAGACCTGTTGGCCCACGTCGAGCCGTGAAAGATCGCTTTCGTAGGCGTCTAATTGTACCCAAAGCGTCGATAGGTCCGCGATACGGTACAGCCCGCTTCCTGTAACCACGTAGTTGCCCTGTGTGGCGAGCCGCTCGATGACCGTGCCCCTGAACGGGGTGCGAATGCGGACCCTCTCCGATGGTTTGTCGGCGCGTTCCATGGCACGCAGCTCGCCGTCGGGGACACCCAACAGCCGCAACCGATCGCGCGACGCGTTGAGGGCAGCTTCCGCCGCCCTACTTGCGCTGGGCGTCGCGGTCTGCCGCAAGCGTTCGAACTGCTGTCTCGCCTGAATCAGGTCCTGATGCGCGGTATACACTTCAGGGCTGTAGAGGGTGGCGATCACCTGGCCGCGCTTCACGCGTTCGCCCGTCGTGCTCACGTGCAGGCGGTCGATTCGTCCACCGATCCATGCGGTGACGGTTCGCAAGCTCCGCTCATCGTAGTCGACGCGTCCGAGCAGCCGGCGCTCCACTCCGCCCGACCCCAACCGCTTGGCGGGCGCGGTTCGCACGCGTGCGAGAATCTTCGCGCGCTCCGAAAGTGAGACGCGTCGCGCCTCGTCGCTGTCGGTGCTCCGCTCGACCGGGATCAGGTCCATGCCGCAGATCGGGCACGGCCCGGCTTCCGTTTTTCGGATCTGCGGATGCATCGCGCAAGTCCAGATCGTTTCCTTCGCGACGTGGGTGCGTACCGGGGGGTCTGCCTCGGGGGCTTCGGAGCTCCCGAGTAGCCGCCCACCGAGGCCGAAGGCGACCGCTGCGACGATGGGGAGTGCGACCCACGGTGCAGTTCTTGCCAAGCGCGTCTTGTTGGCCTGTTTCATCGTCGCTCTCCTTGTTTTGTCGGTGCCACCGGGTGCCCGACCACCGCTTCGAGCACCGCCCACGCTCGGGCATGATGCGCGCGGCTGCGGGCGAGCTCGAGTTGAAGCTCGAGGAGCTCCTTTTGGACCAGCAGGGCGGACGCGACGGTCGAGCGCCCGCTCTGATAGCTGCCCAACACCGATTGAAAGGTAGTCTCCGCCTGTGGAATGAGCGTGTTTCGGTAGAGGTCGATTCTCCTCTGTGCATCCCGCACTGCCGACATCGCCGCAACGAGCTGTGCATCGGCTGTCTGCAGTGCCGCGTCACGATCCGCGCGGTACGCAGCGCCCTCGGCGCGTGCCGCACTCATGGCGTCGCGGTAGTTCCGGCCCCAAAGCGGAATGCTGAGGCCTGCCGTTACAGCGACGGCGTCTTGCCCGCTCTTCTCGACGAGCGTGCGCGCCTCGCCGACCACGAGCCACTCCAAGCCTGCGAGCAAGTTCGGCGCCCGTTCCGCTGCCTCCGCCCGAACCTGCGAATCACTGGCCGAGGCCATCAACTCTGCGACCTCGATGCGCGGGTGCTGTCTGGCCGCACTCTGCAAGGCCTCTTCGCTCTTGGACGGAAGGCCCTCAAGCGGCGTATCGGTAGCGGTCAATCTCTGCTCGCGGGCGGTTGCGCCGATAGCTCGCAGGAGATCGGCCGTGGCAACCAGCTGGTCTTCTCGATGCTTTCCGTGGTGATCGTGATGACGCGCAATCCCGAGCTCCACCTGATTGAGGTCGGCGAGCGAAGCAGCGCCCGTACGCACGCGCCCGCGAACCGTGCCGGCCAACGTTTCGAGCACGATATCGTGCTCATTTTTCAGGTGATGCTCCTCCTGGAGCAGCCAAAGCCTCCAATACGCGTCGGCGACCGCCTGCTTGACCCCGAGAGCCTCCGCATCGAAGCGCCGCTCCGCTGCTCGAGCTGCATCCGAAGCGGCGTCCGCTCCTGCGCTCAGCGCCGTCGGCCAGGGGAATGACTGCATTAAGCTCAGCTTGTGCTGCTGCGGTCCCACCCGCGTTTCGATACTCCGAACGTAGTAGCTGTATTGGATGACGGGCTCAGGAATGCGGCGCGCGCGAGAGATCCGCATGGTCGCGGCTCGCCATCTTTCGAACGAGGCACGCAGTTCCGGGCTTCGCGCGAGCGCAAACGCCAAGTAACTGCTCAAGGTGCCGTCGAGCGTCAGCTCTGCTTCTGGTGGAGCTCCGTCCTCGGCGACGATCACGCCAGCCGTGGCTAGGTTGTCCCTCGTCGCGGCTTCGTACGTGCCACGACAACCGACGAGTGCCGCCGTGAGCATCATGACGGCATGGGTCCATCTTGTTTTCATCCCCCGTGGGATATTCCGTTTCATCGATTCCTCCTCTGATTGAACTTGTGTGGTCCGTAGGCGGCGCGGTCCGCCGGCGCTGGAGGCGCGGCAGAGTCCGAATGCTGGCCTCGCTGGCCATGCTGCGCCTCGATCGGCGCGTGCAAGTCGGCGCTCAGGCCGACGCTACGCTCGAGTTCAATTCAGGAAGGAACAGTTACGGATGAAAATCGGTGGGCCGTGAATGTTGGGCGGAGCCCGCTCCCGGTAGAGCCCGGGATCGCAAACGTGCCTCAACCCGTGGAAGCCGTTGTCGGCCAGGCCGACAAGCACGACCGGGGCCTCGTCCACTTGGAGCGAAGAGGCCTTCTGGGTCGCGACCAGCTGGTTCGCGCTCGACAGTTCGACGGTGCAACAAGGCTGCGCTTGCAGCTTGACCGTCGTTTCAGGGGCGGCTGCCTCGCCATGTCCACCGTGCTGCCCCTGCGCATCGCAGTCGCAGTCCGCGACGACCACGCCTCCCATCGAGTGGCAGACATGGAGAACCATGCCAGCCGCACCCGAGGCTGCGAGCGGAAGCGAGAATAGTAGCGCGAGAAGGCGACCACGCATGACCAAATGAATCATAGCATGTATTTTCCAGTCATGGCCGGGAACGAGTGGACCTGCTCCATGCACCCCGAGATCGTTCGTGCGCAGCCCGGCGACTGCCCGATTTGCGGAATGGCCCTGGAACCGAAGACGTTCTCGCCGGAGCAGGAGACCAACGACGCCGAGCTCCGAGACATGTCGCGCCGGTTTTGGGTTGCGGTGGCTTTCACTGTTCCGCTGTTCATCATCGCGATGGGCGAGATGTTGCCGGGCGCGCCTTTGTCGCGGTTCTTGTCGCCTCGAGGCGGAGCGATGGTCGAGCTCGCGCTTGCGACTCCGGTGTGCACCTGGGCGGCGTGGCCCTTCTTCGTGAAGTTCGCTCGCTCGCTGAAGAATCGAAGCCCGAACATGTTTACGTTGATCGGCCTCGGCGTGGGCACAGCGTACGGGTACAGCCTCGTGGCTGTCCTTGCGCCCGGCGCCTTCCCTCCGGCATTTCGCGGCGAGTCGGGTGAGGTTGCGGTCTACTTCGAGGCGGCAGCCATGATCGTGACTCTCATCCTGCTCGGGCAAGTATTGGAGCTCAGAGCCAGAAGCCAAACAGGGAGCGCGATCAAAGAGCTCCTCGGACTGTCTCCCAAGACTGCACGGCGAATTCATTCCGATGGCACCGAGGACGATGTGCCACTCGAGGCGGTCGAGGTAGGCGATCTGCTCCGAATCCGACCAGGAGAGAAGGTCCCCGTCGATGGGTTCGTGGTTGACGGCGCAACCCTGATCGATGAGTCCATGGTGACCGGCGAGCCCATTCCGGCTGAAAAGCACGAGGGCGACCAGGTCGTCGGGGCCACCATCAACGGAACCGGGATGCTGATCATGCGGGCCGAAAAGGTTGGTTCCGACACGCTTCTTGCCCGGATCGTCACCATGGTCGCCGAAGCACAGCGCAGCCGCGCGCCGATCCAGAAACTCGCCGACGTGGTGTCCGGCTATTTCGTCCCCGTCGTCATCGGGGTCGCGATCGTGACGTTCACCGTCTGGAGTTTGATCGGTCCCGAGCCGCGGATGGCGCATGCGCTCATCAACGCTGTTGCGGTTCTGATCATCGCATGTCCCTGTGCGCTTGGTCTCGCCACGCCGATGTCCATCATGGTCGCGATGGGGAAGGGCGCCAGCGTTGGCGTCCTCTTCAAAGACGCCGAGGCGCTTGAAGCGCTGAGGAAGGTGGATACGATCGTCGTCGACAAGACGGGCACGCTGACGGCCGGCCGACCGGAGCTGGTCACCGTGGAGCCCGGCCCTGGCTTCGATGCGGCCCGGCTGCTCAGCGCAGCGGCAAGCCTGGAACGCGGAAGCGAACACCCGCTTGCCGAAGCCATCGTAGCCGGCGCCGTCGAACGGGGAGTTTCCATACCGCCGTCTGAGTCGTTCCAGTCCATCACTGGACAAGGCGTGACCGGTCGCGTGGAGGGCCGAGACGTAGCGCTTGGCAATCGCAGGTTGCTCGAAGGCCTGGGGGCGTCCGCGGGTGCGCTGCTAGATCGCGCCAACGGGCTTCGCACCGGCGGGCAGACTGTGATGTTCGTCGTCATCGACGGCACAGTCGCCGGAATCCTCGGGGTTGCCGATCCCATCAAGGAAGGCACCCCAGCAGCGATCGCCGGGCTTCACGCCGAGGGAGTCCGCGTCGTCATGTTGACGGGCGACAACCGCAAGACGGCCGATGCGGTCGCTGCGACACTGTCGATCGATGAAGTGATGGCCGAAGTTCTGCCCGACGAAAAAGCTGCCGCGATCAAGCGCTTGCAGGACCACGGCCACGTGGTGGCCATGGCCGGGGACGGCATCAACGACGCGCCGGCCTTGGCCCAGGCTCAAGTGGGCATCGCCATGGGCACGGGCACGGACGTCGCGATGCAAAGCGCGGGGGTGACCTTGGTCAAGGGCGACCTTCGGGGGATCATACGCGCGCGCCGGCTAAGTCGGGCCACCATGGCCAACATCAAACAGAACCTGCTGTTTGCGTTCGTCTACAACAGTCTGGGAGTCCCGATCGCTGCCGGGGTTCTCTACCCTTTCTTTGGCCTCCTGCTGAGCCCCGTCATTGCGGCGGCCGCCATGAGCCTCAGCTCCGTGTCCGTCATCACGAATTCTCTCCGATTGCGCGGGACGAAGATCTGAGGGGGGGTGCTAACGACAGGTCCTCGACCCCGTAGGGTGGTATAGCGTTACTGTGCTGCAGTGAGCGCGATGATATCGACAAGGGACATACTCACGGTGATCACAGCAACCGCGGTGTTGATCGGCATCGTCGCGGTGGCCGCGCCCGCTCTTGCCGCTGTCGACCACTACGAGGTCCAAGTCGATGGGCTCGCCTGCCCGTTTTGCGCGTACGGTCTGGAAAAGAAGCTGAAGGAGCTTCCCGGGGTGGCAAACGTGCAAATCGAGCTCAATACGGGCTGGGCTTCCTTTGACGTATCGAGCGGCGTGCTCTTGCCTGCGCCGGTTCAGGCGGCGGTTCGTGACGCCGGTTTCACGCCGCGCGACATCAAGGTGACCGCAAGCGGCATCGTGCAAGGCAAAGGAGACGAGCTGCGGCTCAGCATCGGCGGTGACCAAACCATCGCGCTCCACGGTGGTGCAGCATTCGGCCAGCTTCGGGCGCTCGTGAAAGAGGGACACCGCGACGTGGTTGTGACGGGGCTGATCCGTCGTGTGGACGACACGTGGCAGTTGACCGTCGCCAAAGCCAAGCAGCGGTAGGGAACCTGACATGCCAGGTCACGAGTTGTGGAGACGAGGGATGGCGTCGCTGGTGTTGGCCAGCGCCCTCATCTGGACGAGCGGAGCCGAAGCAGGCCCCATCACGTTCAACACTGCGTTGCCGGTGCACGCAAACGAGTTGATTCTCCGAGAGCAAGTGATCTGGTTGCGGGCTACCGATGATCCAAGCCCCATGGATCGCCATCTCAACGTCATCGCGGTACCGACAGTCCTCGTCTACGGCGCGCATCCACGCGTGGCCCTGTTCGGCATTCTGCCGTTTCTGTACAAGCGCATGGATGTCACGATGCCGAGTGGAGATCGGGTGAGGCGTTCGGCCAGCGGGTTTGGGGATCTGTCGACGTTCGTTCGTGTGACGGCGCTGCAAATCGACCGCCTTCGGGAAACGATCCGCCTAGCCCCCTTCGTGGGTCTCAAAATGCCCACCGGGGCGACCGGCATCGCCGATGACCTCGGGCAGCTCCCCCCAGCACTGCAGCTCGGTTCTGGATCCTGGGATCCTTTTGGCGGCCTCATCTTCACCTGGCAGAAACTCCGCTGGGAATTCGATCTCTCGGGGAGCTACGTGGTTCGCACGAGAGCCAATGACTTCAATGCGGGAGACGAGGCGCGGGGTGATGCGTCGTTTCAATATCGAGTAGTCCCCTGGGGCGAGGTCGGCCCAGGCGTTCCGAGCTGGCTCTTCGCCGTGCTCGAAACCAACGTCATCTGGCAAGACCACGACGAAATCGCTGGCGTGCGAAACCCCAATTCCGGGGGCGTGAATTGGTATCTCGCCCCGGGGTTGCAGTGGGTCACGTTACGCACCGTGCTCGAGGCTGCGGTGCAGATCCCCGTGCTGAGCAGACCCAACGGCCAGGGCCTCGGACGAGACTTCATCGCGCGACTGAGCTTCCGGGTGAATTTTTGATGGGGCGGACGGTACGGTCAGGGGGATTCCCTCGTTCCGGCGAGCCCTGAGTAGCTCCGAGACGCTCTAGCGGCTTTCAGTTGCCTAGTCGCCGCTAGGTTCGGTCGAACAACCTGGAGAAGAGTCCTTCACCGCGTGATTTGCGGAGCAACCAGTGTGCTTTCTTGAGGAGCGCGGCGCCTGAGAGCGCCCCTACGCGCACGTCCAGAATCTCTCCATTGTTGACCAACAGCAAGGTCGGTACCGAGTGGATGTTGAAAGGTTGCGCCAAGTTCGTTTGGCTTGCGGTGTTGATCTTGACGAATCGAATCGGTTCGTCCGCAAGCTCCTCGGCCCCCGCTTCGAAGTGCGGCTCCATGAGCTTGCAAGGCCCGCAAGTCGGTGACCAAAAATCGATGACGGCGGGCCCACCGTCGTCACTCATCAACCGTTCTAGCTCGCTCTGCGTTTTTAAGTTTTCGATCATAGACAATCCTAGGGACTCTATACTGGACTGGACGATGACCGCACGATGAAGATTAGTCCATGGTTCTGGATTCCGGCTCTCGTGCTGGGGCTAGTGGTGGCGATATGGGTTGGCGCTCGGGGCGCTATTTCCTTCAGGACGGTTATCTCCGCTCGCTTTCCAGAAGTGCAATGGGTAGACAGCGCAACCCTTTCCCAATGGGCGAGAGGCGCGCCAGGGACACAGCCAGAGATTCTCGACGTGCGAACAGAAGCCGAGTTCGAGGTGAGTCACCTCCAAGGGGCGCGGCGCGTGGACCCGGACGATCCAAAAATCGAGTCGCTCCAAATCGCACCAGACGCGACGGTCGTGGTGTACTGCTCGGTCGGTTACCGGAGCGCCGCCATCATCAAGCAACTCCAGCGCGCCGGCATCACCAACGTTTACAATCTAGAGGGCGGCATCTTCGCGTGGGCGAACGACGACCGTCCTCTTTACCGGGACCAGGAGCGTACCAGCGTGGTACATCCGTACGACGAGTTGTGGGGGCGATTCCTCCGAAAAGATCTGCGCGCCACTGGGCGGAAGTAGCAATGACCGCGCGCGCGACTCGACATCGACTTTCTTGGATACTGCTCGTGGTGGCGTCGCCTTGTTCACGGACCTACGGTTCGGCGAGGCGGACCGCTACCAGCTCCACATTCACGTCAGCTATGGTCTGCCCACGATCTGGCTGCTCGACTCACCGTATCTCGCAGGGCTTCTCACTTTTTGGTGCCCGAAGTTTTTAGATGTCATCTCGTATCCCTCACAACCCGAGATCAACGAAGGAGTAGGACTATCATGCTGGATTCCAGCTACGCATTTTCGAAAGAGCTCGATGGGGTTTCCGTTGCCGAGGGCGTCGAGCGAGTGACCGAAGCGCTCAAGGCCAACGGGTTCGGCGTGCTCACGAAGATCGACATCAAGGAAACCCTCAAGAAGAAAATCGACGTAGATTTCCGCCCCTACGTGATTCTGGGCGCCTGCAATCCGAAGCTTGCGTACCAAGCGCTTCAAGGAGAGCCGGACATTGGCCTGCTGTTGCCTTGCAACGTGGTCGTTCAAGAGTCGGGCAACGGGGCACGGGTTTCATTTGTCGATCCGAAAGCCATGTTCGAGCTCGTGCCGGACCCATCCATCGAGGAAGTGGCCACAGAAGCACGGCGGCTCCTTGGAGCCGCGTGCGACCAGCTGTGATCGATCAACGCTGTCAGTGAAGTCAGTTCGATGCTTCGGCGCTTCGTAGCGCCGGTTCGGCCTCAGCGGGCTCCTCGCGCTCCACGAACGACTTGTCTGTCCGCCACTTGGGCTGAAGCCGGACTTTGTCCCAGACCTCTGGGAAGGCGCCGACCGCGCCGAGCTTCTCGCGCATCCGCCTGTAGAGCCGATGGTCGAACATCTCTTCGAACTGCGTGCGGTTCATCCAGACGTCTTGGTAGAGCGGGACGAAACCACCGATTTCGTGAGTGAAGCGCTCGGTCGCCGCCACGTGCTCTTCCGCGTCCCACTCCTCGCCTCGCTTGAGTGCCGGAGGAATCCCGTATGCGCCGAGGTCGACGAACATGTCCCAGTCCTTGCCGGGCTCGAGCTGCCGTGGATTCGGTTGAAGGCCAGGGTCATCGCCATGGTTGTAGATGCGTATCGGGTAGACCAGAAGTGGGTACACCTCGAAGCGCTTGTGGAACTCCTCGACGCTGCGTTCGAGCTCGCGCATCGGAACGATGATGTCCTGTACCACGTGTTTGTGTACGAGCTTCCAACGGATGCCTTCGGTCATCGTGCCCTTGAGGAGCGATATTTTCGGAGCACCCAGCCAGCCGAAGCCCCATCGCCACCAAGTCTTGGTGGAAAACGGCATGAGCTCTTCGAGCTCCCAGAAAATGGAGCGTGTGTGGCGATGGTAATACTCGCGGAGCGGGATCCAGTCTTCGAACTCGCCACGCTCGAGTGCGGTCTCGACATGTTGATAGAAGAATTTTTCGTACCAGCGATTGATGTGGTTGATCTTGCTCCGATCCGCGGGCGCATCGTCGTACCACGCACACTGAATGACGCCGGTATCTTTCGAATAGATGGTCGCTTCCAAGAACTCCGGTGCGTCGTCTGCGACTGAAAGCTCGTAGGTCCTGTCGCAGAGCTCTTTCATGCTGTGACAGGGGATATACTTCATCCGAATGTACGTCTTGTCCTTTTTATTTACGGGCACGGCGACCACCAAGAAGCCCAGCGTGCCGTGCGACCAGGGAAGGGCAGTGAACAACTCCGAGTC